>JAVROG010000035.1:0-7592 GCA_032162865.1 Mycobacterium sp.
AGAAACGCGTGCGACTCTACTAGGTGCAGGTCTATGGTCGGGATAGTTGCTGGCGGTGTCAGTAGGAGGGCTTGTTGGAAGGAACGCCGTTCGGACGGTATCGGCTCGTCGAGATGATGGGTCGCGGCGGCATGGGCGAGGTATGGCGGGCCTATGACACCGACACCGAACGGTTCGTCGCGCTCAAAATCCTGTCCAGCGAGATTTCCAACGACGAGGTGTTCCAGACGCGGTTCCGACGCGAAGCGCATGCCACGGCGCGACTGAACAGTCCGCATCTGATCCCTATCCATACCTATGGCGAGATCGAGGGACGGCTGTACGTGGACATGCGATTGATCGAGGGTCGCGACCTGGAGTCGATGCTCAAGAGCGGGCCGCTGCCGCCAGCCCGGGCGGTGCGCATTATCGATCAGGCGGCCAAGGGATTGCATGCCGCGCACAAGGACGGTCTGCTGCACCGGGATGTCAAGCCGTCCAACATCATGGTGGACGCCGACGACTTCGCTTATCTGATTGATTTCGGAATCGCTCGCGCGGCAGGCGATTTGGCTTTGACTGCGGTTGGCGACGTCATCGGCACCTACCACTACATGGCCCCGGAACGATTCAGCTCTGGACCGTCGGACTCCCGCTCGGATGTCTATTCATTGGCATGTGTGCTGTACGAATGCTTGACCGCCGAGATGCCGTTTCCCGGTAAGACATTGGAGCAACAGATCGGCGGCCACCTGCGGACGGCGCCGCCACGGCCGTCGAGCACCAATCCTGGGGTGCCGCCGGCGTTGGACACGGTCATCGCCAAAGGCATGGCCAAGCAACCCGGTGACCGCTACGAGACCGCGGTGGAGTTGGCGCAGGCGGCAAAGAGTGCCCTCAAGGCCCCTCCCGCACCCGCACCGCAGCCCGCTGCGCGACCACAGACCCCCGCGCGGCCGCAGACCCCCGCACGGCCGCAGACCCCTGCGTGGGCACAGGCGCCCGCGCGGCCACGGCAGCCAACCCCCAACTACGCCCATTCCACCGCCCGCCCCGACAGCGGTACTCAGACGCGGACTCCGCCCCCACAGCACGTCGATCCCACACCGACCATGGCGCGACCGATGCAACCGTTGTCCCCAGGCTCTCGGCAAGAACCGCCTGCCGCACAGCCGGCCGCCACGCCGCGCAAGCAGTCGCCGCCGTGGTGGCGCCGCAAGGCCGTCGCCTTCTCTGCCGCCGCACTGCTCGCCGTCGTGGCGCTTGTGGTGGCCCTGGTCGTCGTCAATAAGCCGAGCCCGAAAGCCGACGATGTCGTGCAGGTGACGCTGCCTTTCACCGGCCTCAGCGACCCGCAAGGCCTGTCGGTGGATGGTGCCGGCACGGTGTACGTCGCCGACACCCCCCACAACCGGATCCTGGCCTTATACCAAGGTAGTGACACGCCGGTTCCGCTGGCTTTCGAGGACCTCGACTATCCGACGGGTGTGACAGCGGACAACACCGGCGCGGTCTACGTCAATGACGCCGGCCACAATCGGGTGTTGGTCCTTCGGCCGGGGCAACACCAGGTGATATTGCCCTTCAAGGATCTCGGCAAACCGACGGGCCTGTCGGTCGACAGCAGCCGCACCGTCTATGTCACCGACACGGACAAGAATCGCGTGGTGGCACTTGCGGCCGGTTCGGATACGCAAACCGAGATACCCTTCACGGGCCTGAACGCCCCGACCGGTTTGGTGGTGAACAGCACCGGAACGGTCTATGTGTCCGACGGCGGCAACAATCAAGTCCTGATGTTGCCCACCGACACGAAAAAGCAAGTGGTGCTGCCCTTTACCGGCCTCAAGAAGCCCGGCGGTGTCACCTTGGACAGCCAAGGCGCCGTCTACGTCACCGACACTGGGAACAGCCGGACACTAAAACTCCCGGCCGGCTCCACCAAGCAGGAGGAGCTGCACTTCACCGGCCTTGATAATCCGTGGGGTCTGGCGGTCGACAACGTGGGGACGGTCTATGTCGGCGGGCGCAACAATCAGATTGTCGCGCTGAAGCATAAGTAAGCCCCTCTGCCCCATGCCCCAACCGGCGCCCAAATGAAGGAGCTATCCGCATGAGCGACGCCGAATTCCCGCTCGCCGGCCGGGTCGCCTACGTGACCGGGGCCGCCCGCGGACAGGGCCGGTCGCACTGTGTGCGGCTGGCGCGCGCCGGTGCCGACATCGTCGCGATCGACGCCTGCACACCGGTGGCCGAGCACAACGGCTATCCCCCGGCGTCGCCGGAAGACCTCGCCGAGACCGTCGGTCTGGTCGAAGGCGAGGGCCGCAAGATCCTCGCCGATCGGGTCGACGTCCGCGATCTGGCTGGCCAACAGCGCGTGGTGGCCAACGCGATCGAACAGTTCGGCCGCCTGGATATCGTGGTGGCCAATGCGGCTGTGCTGAACTGGGGCCGGCTGTGGGAGATCTCGGCCCAGCAGTGGCAGGACATCATCGACATCAACCTGACCGGGCTGTGGAATACCATCAAATCGGTTGTGCCGCCGATGATTGCGGCCGGCAACGGCGGATCGATCATCGCAATCAGCTCGGCGGCCGGGATCAAGGCCGTCCCCGGCTGCGGCCACTACTGCGCGAGCAAGTTCGGTGTGGTCGGCCTGACCAATTCGCTGGCGGTCGAACTCGGCGAGTACGGCATCCGGGTCAACTCCGTGCACCCGTACGGCACCGACACCCCGATGGGCAACGACGTATCGATGTACCAGACCTTTCAAGACCATCCGACCTACATCCACAGCTTCTCCCCGGGCGCGCTGCCGACGGATTCGCTGGCCGACCCCAACCTGGTCTCCGACATTGTGGTGTGGCTCGCGGGCGACTCCTCCTCGCTGATCACCGCCGCGCAGATTCCCGCTGAGAAGGGTTACCTGAAGATCTGAGCCCGGACTAATTTGCCTGCGCGTCAACATTCGTCGGGCGGGTAGCTGGCCAGGGTCGCTGTACGAAAACTCTGTTAAAAGTCGCGCCGCATCGTGTGTGATCGCGCCCAAACCGGTAAACCTGTTGGTTGTGAGCACCAAGACGCATGCCCCTTCGACCGGCCTGTTGCGTCGCGCTCCGCGACGGCCCCGAACCTTCATCCTTCTTGTCCTGATCGTTCTGCTGATAGCTGGGCTCACCGTCGTCGGACTGAAGCTGACACATCGCAAAGACAACGCACCGAAGCAGACTGCACAGCCGTCGCCGCCGTCGAGCAGCTTCGCCATTCCGGGCTGCTACAGCCGAGTGGTCCCGCCGGTGGAGCGGCCAGTGAAACTCAACGTGGTGGGGTGCGCAAGCGTGGCCGTTGCGTTGCAGGACCTGTCGTGG
The DNA here is from genome assembly GCA_032162865.1 of Mycobacterium sp. Classification (GTDB taxonomy): domain Bacteria; phylum Actinomycetota; class Actinomycetes; order Mycobacteriales; family Mycobacteriaceae; genus Mycobacterium. The sequence goes on from JAVROG010000035.1 coordinate 3,351, forward strand.
AGCTCCTGGGGACCACAGGGCGCCGACGGCACGGGCGTAGCCGTCTTCAAGATCTGCGAGCCGAATTGCGCGATGGGCTACCAACTCAAGCACCCGGTGGTGGTGCATGCCTGGAATCCACAGCCGCCCCGGGCCAACTCCGGCTGCGGCGACGGCCTCAAGATTTTTGCCGACATGATCTTGGCCTTCGGCAAAGGCGTTCCACCACCCACCGCGCAGAAAATGAACACGCAATACAACGGGATGGCGGCGGCGCACTATACCGACTACACGACCGACAAGCCCGATGCTCAATTCATCGGGTATACGTTTTGCTCGTAGGATCGGTGCAGACCGCGCCCGGATGCCAGCTAGAAATGCTTCTCGTTGGCCACTTCAGCCTCAAGCGCTCGCCTAGTTAACATCTGCCCCAGATACCTGACCCCTCAACCGCTTTCGTCACGCATCGCGCCGATCCTTTCTCGGCAAACGCCTTCGAGCTGTCATACCTCCGTCGCATACTGGCGCCAGGGAGGAAGGCAGGGTGTGATGAAGTCACTCGTCGGCGGGACCTTCGGCAAATACGAAGTGAGCCGGCTGCTCGGCAAGGGCGGCATGGGTGAGGTGTACGAGGCGTTCGACACCGACAAGGGTCGAGCGGTCGCCTTGAAGGTGCTCACCGAGCAGTACGCCGACGACGACACCTTCCGCGAGCGGTTCCTGCGCGAGTCACGCGCGGCGGCGATTCTTCAAGAGCCACATGTCATTCCGATCCACGACTGGGGCGAGATCGACCACACGCTGTACATCGATATGCGCCTGGTGAACGGCCAGACGCTGCACGAGATCCTGCAGAAGCGGGCCCTCAAGCCGCAACGAGCGATTGAGGTCATCCGCCAGGTCGCGGCGGCGCTGGATGCGGCACACGCCAACGGACTGATCCACCGCGACGTCAAACCGCAGAACATCATCGTCACACCCGACGATTTCGCGTACCTGGTGGACTTCGGCATCGCTGAGGCCAGAGGTGAGACACACCTGACGATGGGGGGCTACCAGATCGGCAGCTTCGCCTATATGGCACCGGAACGGCTCAATGGCGATCAGGACGCAACATCTGCAGTGGATGTGTACGCACTGGCCTGTGTTCTGTACGAAGCGTTGACCGGTCGTCAGCCATTCACCGGGAGCCACCAGCAGGTCGTTGCGGGCCACCTGTCGTCGGCGCCACCGCGGCCCAGTGTGCTGAAGCCGAGTATTCCGGCTGCCTTGGACGACGTCATCGCTCGCGGGATGGCCAAGGATCCCGACGACCGGTACGGCAGCGCAGGCGCATTGGCGCGCGCCGCGAAGCGCGCTCTGTCGACGGGTGAAAAAGCGGCGGCTACCGCGGATACGGTTTTTGCGCCCCAGAATGAGCCTCCGACTCGAGGCCACCAGCACTATCAATTCGGTACGCCGCCAACGGTTCCCGCTGGATATGGTGGTCGCGAGGATCGGGATGACGATTCACGAAAATATCTTGTACCGACGCTTGTCGCGATCGCGGCTGCGCTCGTCGTGGTCGTAGTCGTTCTCGTGGTCGGTGTTGTCGCCAACCAGAAGTCGGGCTCGGACACGCCGTCGCCAGCGGTCGCCTACCCTACGTCAGGACGACCCACATACGAACCTACGTATCCGACGACGGCTCAGCCGAGCTACCAAACCACCGCACCCACAACAACTCGGCCGGTGGCGCTTCCCACAACCGCCTCAGCAGCTGTCCAGGATCCCGAGCAACAGCTGCGGCAAATCGCGAGCGGCGACCGATCCATCGTTACGGCGCAGCTCGCCGACCGCTGGGTTCCCCAGCTCAGTTCGAAACGTCCCGGCGTTGTCGACAACGGCGTCACCTGGGACAACGCGATGGCGCTGCAGGAGCACCTTCGGCTTCGGCAGCAGTACGGGGCTCGGCTGCTCTGGTCGGGTAACTGGTCGACCTTCTCAGAGTCGAACTTCTGGGTGACCGTCGCGGACGTTACCTTCGCCAATTCCGCTGGCGCGCTGATGTGGTGCAGGAGCAAAGGATTCGATCGGGATCACTGCATCGCGAAGATCGTCAGCACGACGCATCCGGTCGCGGGTAGCACCGCTTACAACTGAGTTGCATAGCCGCTAGTGCCGCGTTTCTTCCAGAGGCGGGCAACAGCTTCGGGATTCGTGGGTCGTAGCGGTCGCCGTTCAACGGCAGTCGATGTATTCGATGTATGCCCTGCCCGCGATGTCGCGGCCCCGGTAGGTCCCTGCGTAGTCGTAGCTGCCGATGTAGCCTGCGCCAAGCCCGTAGGCGTAGTCGCCGCCCGCAGTGCCGTGAATCGCGATCAAGTCCTGACCGTCGTGGTCGAGCACCCGCCAGGACAAAGTGCGCGGCAGACGCATGCGGCGACCGTCGGGGGTACGGCGGGGTTCGGGTTCGTACTCTGGGATGCGGAATTCGAACCCGCGGGTATAGACCGATCCGTAATCGTCAAGCGAGCGAATGTAGACGGCTTTCTGCATTGGGAACCCCGCGGGCCCGAGGACCTGGACGAGCAGCGCCTGTGTCGTGTCGTCGAGGTTGAGTACGTGGTAGGTGAAGAATTCGGCCGGCAGCTTGAACCTGGTGTTTGACGTCACGCTGTGCACGCCGACCCCGGTGGCGTATTCGAAGGTGCACAGTCCCTCGACCTCGTCGCGGTGGTGCCGGTAGTCGATATGTCCGCGATACTGCGCGAGCAGGCTCCAATGGCGGTACAACCCAGGGATATTCGCGAAGTGCGCGACCTTGTCGGTGGCGTCGATCTCGAGTTCGATGGTGACGTCGGGATGGGACCGGCGCACCGTGAAATGCGGGTAACCGCCGTCAATGACGAGTTCGGTCCCGAACCGCAGGTGGCTGCCGTCGGGCCGGAACTCGCAATCGCGGGCGATGCGGTGGACCATGAACTGCCCGGAGTCCATCGACGCCGTGGCGGACACGGTGTAGGCGGTGTCGGCCGGTGTGGTGATGATCGCATGGTCGTTGGCGAAGATCGTGACACCGGGCGTGCCGAGGATTGACATCACCCCGAACGACCGATGGGGCTCGGGCAGATCCGGCACCATCAACCCGTAGTGGGCCCAGTTCCGGAGCCGACCCGCCGGCGGCGTCATTAGCGTAGCGGGGTCGAAAGGCTGCCCGTTGACACGGCCGGTGCGGTTCCCAAGACCCACCACCAACTGTGCGAGCGCGTTCACCTCGATCATTCTTCTCCACGCTGCAGCTCGACCGGGCTTCCGGCTCCGGCCAAATCTACCCGGCGGCGGCCCCGAGTTCTGTCAGGCATGGTCAACCAGGCGGCTGACTTCGTCCCGGAAAGCTGCAGTAGTTACTCACGCTTCCGTTAAGGGATGAACGCGCGCACGATGGAGGGGTCCGCGGTCTCACCAAGACGCGAAGGGAGCGGGCGATGAAGGCCAATGTCGGCGACTACCTCGTGGTGAAGGGCACAACCACGGAGCGGCATGATCAACATGCTGAGATCATCGAGGTGCGCTCTCCAGACGGCTCTCCGCCCTACGTGGTGCGTTGGCTGGTGACCGGGCACGAGGCGATGGTGTACCCCGGGTCTGACGCGGTGGTCGTCACCGCCGCCGAGCACACGGAAGCTGCACGACGCGCTGCTGTGCGGGCCGGTCACGCCGCGACATAGCCGCACAGCGGTTCCGTGGGACCTGTTGGGCCAGCGAGTATCGACGCGAGTCCTATCGTTAGCCGTTTCGAAAAGCTACCGGTTCAGCCGGGATACCGACCCGCGATGCCTGTGTCGACTTGCAGACCGCTGGCGTCGTCGGGGATCTGTGGCGGGTTCAGCTTCAACATCTCGCTCTGTGAAGCCGCGGCCGAGGCGGCGGCCACGGCGGCTTCGTCGTCCCGGCCGCCGGATTCTTGCGGTGTTGCTCGTTCCAAAAACCGGAGTAGTTCGACCGGGAAGGGAAGCACCAGGGTGGAGTTCTTCTCGGCGGCGACCTCGACCACGGTTTCCAAGAGCCGCAACTGAAGCGCAGCCGGGTGCACGGCCATCGTCTCGGCCGCTTGGGCCAGTTTTTCAGACGCCTGCAGTTCACCCTCGGCGGTAATAACCCGAGCCCGCCGCTCACGCTCCGCCTCGGCTTGGCGCGCGATCGACCGCTTCATCGAATCCGGCAGTACTACATCCTTAATTTCCACGCGGTCGATGTGAACACCCCAGCCCGCCGCGGGGC
>JAVROG010000036.1:0-6766 GCA_032162865.1 Mycobacterium sp.
CGAGCACCCCCTGCAGGTCTTGCACATGGTGCCCGTACTCGTGGGCTACCACGTACTCTTGGGCGAAAGGTCCACCGCTGGAACCGAATCGGTCCACCAGCACCTGGAAGAAATCGGTGTCGAAGTAGGCCGTCTTGTCCACCGGGCAGTAGAACGGCCCGACGTCGCTGCTGGCCGGACCGCAACCGGTGCTCACCTGGCCGCTGAAAAGCCGCAGCTTGGGACGGGTGTAGTTGGACATCAGCTGCTTCCACACGGCGTCCACCGAGTTACCGGTGGCCACCACGCGGCACTGCACGAGATTGTTGGCGTCGGCACCCGTCTTGCACCGGTTCAGGTCGAATCCGGGCGCCACGTCGCCGCCGGCACCTACCGGTTGCTGGCTGATCACACCACCGGGATCGACGCCGAGCAGCATGGCGACCACCACGAACAGCAGGCCGCCGATGCCACCTCCGATGGCGATTCGGCCCATTCCGCCGCCGCCGGACGACGACGCCGTGCTGGTGTCTATCTGCATACCCTCGTTGAAGGTCATCGCACTCCCCGAAATGATGGTGGTGGCCTGCTTCGCCCGGCTCCGCCGCGCTCGCAACCACCACTAATCTGATTCTGACCGGGCTGTGTGGCCGCGCCGAACTCAGCCTATCGCTGCCGTGCGGGGGCGAACCGAGTGTCGGTGTAAGTGCGGAGATTGCGCAGGAACCGTCGCAGGGCGAAGTTCAACAGTGGCCCGAACAACACCATGCCCAGCCCGGCGCCACGGGCCGGCTTCTGGGCCATGGTCCAGGTCAGCCGGCAGCCACCCGGGATGACCTCCACCCGGTAGTCCTCGGCGAACGCGGCAACGGCTTTGGTCGAGCTCTCGTTGAATCGAAACGCCATGTGGGTGAACGGTTCCCAGGCGATAAACTCCTCATTGCCGACGATGCGGCCGCGCATCTCGACGACGCGGGTGGTACCGATACCGCGTGGCTCCGAACTCGTCCAGGTCACCTTGGTGATCACCTTCGCCCAGCGCGGCCAGGCCTCCGCGTCGGCAAGCACCTCGAAAAGCTGCTCGGGCGTGATGGCGAGGTCGACGCTGTTGCGGAAGCGATGGGGCGCGTCCTCGATGAAACTGAGGTCGACCCGTTCGCAGGGGTGCATGACTTCAGACACTAACCGGGGCCGTCACTGGCCGCCGCCAGCAGGGGAACCAGCACATCGCTGATCGGGGTGGTCAGACCGTGCGCGCGGGCTTTGCGAATGATCACACCGTTGCGCAGGTCCCACTCCATCCGCCGATGGGTTTCCCGGTCGGTCAGGATCGAGGTGGTCATGTCTTCGGGCGCCGACCGGAACAGGTTCACCATCTCCTCGACCGTGTCGTCGCCCAGTCGGGCGCCCTCGGCCCGCGCCACCGCCACGCATTCCGCGACGTAACGACGCGCCAGCGCTGCCACGTCGTCACGACGGAACATCCCGGACCGTCGTCCGGCCAACGCCATGAATCCAGCCAGTGCGTTGACCACGAGTTTGCGCCAGGTCGCGGTGGTGAAGTCGGGGTCGCAGTCCACCAGGCAGCCGGCGCCGCGCAGCAGTTCGGCGAGTGTCTCGGCCGCCGGCCCGGAAGGCAGCTTCAGGACGGCCGCACCGCGCAATCGCACCCAGCCCTCCGGTTGGGTCTCTGCGGAGAACCACACGCTGCCTGGGACGACGGCCGAGTCCGGGCAGTAGGGCTGGACCTGTTCGACCTGCTCGACGCCGTTCTGCAGGACGGCCACGATGGTGTGCTCGTCGCACAGCCGCGCCAGCCAGTCACTCGCGGCGTCGTTCTGGGTTGCCTTGACCGCCAGAATCAACACGTCGACCGGGCCGGTGACGGCGTCAAGCTCATTGGGATCCGTATGTACCGGACCTGGCACCACGATCGGGTCCCCGCCGTCGGGCCGCAGTTCGATGCCGTCCCGGGGCGTGTGGCCGCAGAGCAACACCTGGTGTCCGGCGGCGTGGAGCAGCGCCGCGATCGTCGTGCCGATGGCGCCGGGGCCTACGAGCGCTGTGTTTGTTGCCACGGCTAGCCAAAATACTGGTTCCAGACCGGCCCTCTAGACTGAGCAGTCATTCAATCCGCGCGGAAAAGGAGTATTTGTGCTGCGCAGCCACGCCGCAGGTTCGCTACGGGATGGTGATGCCGGGCAGCAGGTGACATTGGCCGGCTGGGTGGCGCGTCGACGCGACCACGGCGGCGTCATCTTCATTGACCTGCGCGACGCGACCGGCGTCGCCCAGGTGGTGTTCCGCGACGCCCTCGAAGAAGGACAGGTACTGGCCCAGGCACACCGGTTGCGTGCCGAGTTCTGCGTCGCGGTCTCCGGTGTCGTAGAGATCCGCCCGGAAGGCAACGCCAATCCCGAAATCGCTACTGGCGATATCGAGGTCAACGCCACCTCGCTGACCGTGCTGGGTGAGTGCGCGCCCCTGCCGTTCCAGCTCGACGAGCCCGCCGGCGAGGAACTGCGGCTGAAGTACCGTTACCTCGACCTGCGCCGCGATGGCCCCGGTGCGGCAATTCGGTTGCGCTCCAACGTGAATGCGGTCGCACGCGCGGTGCTGGCTGGTCATGACTTCGTCGAGATCGAGACGCCGACGATCACCCGCTCGACCCCGGAAGGGGCCCGCGACTTCCTGGTGCCGGCGCGGCTGCGGCCTGGCACGTTCTATGCACTGCCGCAGAGCCCGCAACTGTTCAAGCAGCTGTTGATGGTGGCCGGGATGGAGCGCTACTACCAGATCGCGCGCTGTTACCGCGACGAGGATTTTCGCGCCGACCGGCAGCCCGAATTCACCCAGCTCGACATGGAGCTCAGCTTCGTCGACGTCGAGGACGTCATCGCGATCTCCGAGCAGATCTTGACCGCACTGTGGGCGCTGATCGGCTACCAGGTCCCGACACCCATCCCGCGGATGACCTACGCGGACGCCATGCGGAGGTTCGGCTCCGACAAGCCCGACCTGCGGTTCGGCCTGGAGCTGGTCGAATGCACGGAGTTCTTCTCCGACACCACATTCCGGGTGTTCCAGGCGCCCTATGTCGGCGCCGTGGTGATGCCCGGCGGCGCCGCACAGCCGCGCCGCACGCTGGATGGCTGGCAGGAGTGGGCCAAGCAGCGCGGACACCGAGGACTGGCCTACGTGCTCGTCGGCGACGATGGCACTCTCGCCGGCCCGGTGGCCAAGAACTTGTCCGACGCCGAACGCGAAGGCCTGGCCGCGCACGTCGGCGCCAGCCCGGGGGACTGCATCTTCTTCTCGGCCGGCCCGGTGAAGGCGTCGCGGGCACTGCTGGGCGCGGCGCGTACCGAGATCGCCAACCGACTCGGCCTGATCGATCCGACCGCGTGGGCGTTCGTCTGGGTGGTCGACCCGCCGCTATTCGAGCCCGCCGACGACGCGACCGCCGCGGGCGACGTCGCGGTCGGATCGGGGGCGTGGACCGCGGTGCACCACGCGTTCACCTCGCCCAAGCCGGAGTACCAGGACAGCATCGAATCTGATCCCGGCGGCGCGCTGGCCGACGCCTACGACATTGTCTGCAACGGCAACGAGATCGGCGGCGGCTCGATTCGTATCCACCGCCGCGACATCCAGGAACGGGTGTTCGCAGTGATGGGTCTGGACAAGGCCGAGGCCGAAGAGAAATTCGGATTCCTATTGGAGGCCTTCACCTTCGGGGCGCCTCCGCACGGCGGGATCGCGTTCGGCTGGGATCGGATCAACGCGCTGTTGGCCGGGTTCGACTCGATCCGCGAAGTGATCGCGTTCCCCAAAACCGGCGGCGGCGTCGATCCGTTGACGGACGCGCCCGCGCCGATCACCGCCCAGCAGCGCAAGGAGTCGGGAATAGATTTCAAACCCAAATCGGTTGACGGCGCGTGACGCCGCGTCGACGACGATGCAGAGCGAAGCGATGAGGAGGAGCGGCGCATGACGCCGCGCCGGCAACGATGCAGAGCGAAGAGATGAGAAGGAGCGGCGCATGACGCAAGGAACTCCGGACGCCGAAACTCTCCAGGCGTTCAACCAGGCCATCGCGGACGAATTCCGGGCCAATGGGGGCAAAGTCGGTGGCCAATTCGCCAACGCAGACATCCTGTTGCTCAACACGACCGGCGCCAAGTCCGGCCAACCCCGCCTCGCGCCGCTGGCCTATTTCCGCATTGACGGCAAGCTGATCATTATCGGCTCATTCGCGGGCGCCGACGTCAATCCGGCCTGGGTCCACAACCTGCGCGCAAACCCGCGAGCACGCATCGAGGTCGGAACCGAGACGTACGACGTCACCGCGCGCGAACTGACACCGCAGGAGCGCGACGAGAATTTTGCGAAGATCTCCGCCGCGGCGCCGGGTTTCGCCGACTATCAGGCGAAGACGAGCCGGGTGATACCGCTGTTCGAGTTACAGCGCGACTGAGCGACGAGCACCTCATTGCTGAAGCGGGCGGCCGACAGCGGTCTTGCGGCTGCCCAACGTTTGCGGGTCGCGCTGTGGCCGATTACCCAGACCTCGGTCGCCGCGGGCGTCGCGTGGTACCTGACCCACGACGTGCTGCACCACCGACAGCCTTTCTTCGCGCCGATCTCCGCGGTGGTTTGCATGTCGGCGACCAACGTCCTGCGCGCGCGACGCGCCGCCCAGATGGTCATCGGCGTCGCTCTGGGGATCGTGCTCGGCGCCGCTGTGCAGGCGCTGCTGGGCACCGAAGGGCTGGCCTTTGGGGCGGCGGTATTCGTTGCGCTGTGCGTCGCGGTGCTGATCGGGACGGGTTTCATCGCCCAGGGTCTGATGTTCGTGAACCAGACAGCAGTGTCGGCGATCCTGGTGCTGGTCTTCGCGCACAGCGGCGGAGTCGTGGCCGAGCGCCTCTTCGATGCGCTCCTCGGTGGCGGTCTGGCCTTTGTGTTCAGCATTCTGTTGTTTCCGGCTAACCCGGTGACGGTGCTGGCCACCGCACGTGCGGGTGTGCTGAGCGCGCTGCACGACACGCTGGACGAGATCACTGGGGTGATGGACGATCCGGCGCGCGCCACCGCGGACTGGCCGCTGGCCTGCGTTGACCGCCTGCACAACCAGCTGGGTGGTCTCATCGAAGCCCGCAGCACGGCTCGGCTGATTGTGCGCAGAGCACCCCTACGGGTGGGGATGCGCCGGACCATCGACTCGATCGACCAGCACGCCGCGAGACTCGGCCTGCTGGCCGGCGCCGTGCTGCAACTGGCGAGAACCATCACGCCGCCGGTCAATGAGCGGCTCGCCGAACCGTTGCGCGGCGCGGTGGGTGAGCTGGCGAAGGCAACATCCGCGGCGGATACCAACTCAGAGACGGCGTGTGCTCACACCGCCGCGGCCCGCGGGCATGCCGCTGACCTGGAAGCGGCAGCCCAGAACCGGGCCGACGCGGTGCTCGCCGACATCGTTCGCACCTGTGCTGACGACCTGCAGGCGGTGATCGATTGCTAGGGGCGCCGAGATTCACTGCAGGTTGGCGAGAAACTCCTTGACCAGCCTCTTCGGCGCCTGCACGAGCCACGCCTCGGTGATCAAATCCTCAAGATCGCTGACGCCGATCTCAGCCAGCTTGACCAGCACCGCCGGGTAACCGTCGAAATGCGGCGTGGTGAAATACACGTCCGGCTCGTCGGCGATCAACGCCAATTTCACGCCTTCGTCGGACACCCGGACACCGAGGATGTCGCCGGTCGGCGGCTCCACACCGGCCTCAGTCAGGTTCTCCACATCGGACTTGCGCAGCGGCCGCTCCCACACCATCAGCTTCTTGCCGACGCGCCAGTCATGCGGTGACTGCTCGGTGCTCAGCGGCAGCTCACCGACGATGCGTGCGACGTCGTCCCAGGTGGCCACGTCTTTGATTGTGCGCGCGGCTGTCCGGCTTCGGCATGCTAATCGGCGAAGTTGCCCGATGGTGGCGACCCGCTGCGCCCGGCCACGCCCCGGCCGCGCTTGCGATCGCCTCTATCCCACTGATTCCGGTTGCGTCAACGCGGATGACTGACTGAGCCAGGTCAACAGTTTCTCGTAGATCGACGGGTGGTTGAGCAGGTCGAAGTGGTTGAGACCGCTCAGAGTGAGCCCGTGGGCGGGCTCGAACGGAACGTTGCGAATCCGGCCGCGTCCTGACGCGCTCTTCGGACGCACCAAGTGGTCGCCGACAAGTAAGCCGAGCGGACCCCCAGCGGTGGTGGAGACGAAGTGATAGATCGCGTCGGGCAGGAAGGGCACCTCCTTGCAGCGATCCTTCAAGAACTCGTCCGGGTCACAGTCGCGCCAGTCCTCGTCGAGCAGCGCGCCGTAGCGCAGATCTTTCACACCGACACTGCGGGTGTTGAGGAATGACGCCAGGCCCCGGGTTTCCGGCAATTTCGACAGCGCCCAGGACGCGGCGTTCACGCCTTTCTCCAGGTCGGCGCCCAGATGCGGTGAACCGAGGCACACCACGTGCCGCACCGCGCGGGTCCAGGCTTGTTCCCGCTCGAGTCCGTAGTGGCAGGCGCTGCGCGAAACCAGGCCACCCATCGAGTGTCCGACCAGGACGAGTTCCTCCATCTGTGTCGGCCACAGCACGTGCAGTTGGTTGAGCACATTGGCCAGCTCCTGACCGTTCTGCGAGATGTGGAAGCCACTGTTGTAACGCAGAAAGACCGGCGTGTGGCCGAGGTCTTTGCGCAGTCGCTTGCCGTACGGGCGCAACGTCTCCCCGGTGCG
>JAVROG010000037.1:0-2826 GCA_032162865.1 Mycobacterium sp.
CGCGGCCGCCGTACGCGCCGCGGTCCGGTAGGCGGTGTGAGTAACGCGCTGACCCGGCTACGGCGCCGGGGCAAGGGGAACGACGGCGAGACCAGCCCTTCGGCGTCCGACGCCCAAGAAGCGACCGCAGCGGAAGCCGGCGAACCTTCCGCCGGCGAGGAGGTCCAGCCCAGCCGCCCGAAAGCGAAGTCCGCTGGTCCGCGCTCCGCGTTCGGTGCCTGGCTGGGCCGGCCGATGACCTCGTTTCATCTGATCATTGCCGTAGCTGCGTTGCTGACGAGCTTGGGCCTGATCATGGTGTTGTCGGCCTCAGGCGTGCAGTCCTATGGCAACGACGGGTCGGCCTGGTTGATTTTCGGCAAGCAAGTGCTCTGGACGATTGTCGGGCTCGTCGCCTGCTATGCGGGATTGCGGATGTCGGTGCGGTTTATCCGGCGCATCGCGCTCACCAGTTACGCGATCACCTGCATCTTGCTGGTCCTCGTGCTCGTTCCGGGAATCGGCAACCTGGTCAATGGATCCCGCAAGTGGTTCGTGATTGCTGGTTTCTCGATGCAGCCGTCCGAGCTGGCCAAGATCGCATTCGCAATCTGGGGGGCCCACCTACTGGCGGCCCGACGCATGGAGCGGGCTTCACTGCGCCAGCTACTCGTTCCGCTGGTGCCGGCCGCGCTGATCGCGCTGGGGCTGATCATGATCCAGCCCGACCTGGGTCAGACCGTCTCGCTCGGAATCATTCTGCTGGGCCTGTTGTGGTACGCCGGTCTGGACCTGCGGGTGTTCATCAGCGGGTTGGGAATGATCCTGGTCGCCGGGGCCGTTTTCTCGATGTCCGCCGGCTACCGCTCCGACCGGGTGCGGTCGTGGCTGGACCCGGAAAACGATCCAATGGACACCGGTTACCAGGCCCGACAGGCCAAATACGCGTTGGCCCATGGCGGCATTTTCGGTGACGGCCTCGGCCAGGGTGTGGCCAAGTGGAACTATCTACCCAACGCCCACAACGACTTCATCTTCGCCATCATCGGTGAAGAGCTCGGCCTCATCGGCGCGGTCGGACTGCTGGGGCTGTTCGGGCTGTTCGCCTACACCGGAATGCGCATAGCGCGCCGCTCAGTTGACCCGTTCCTGCGGCTGTTGACTGCAACTACCACGTTGTGGGTGCTCGGCCAGGCGTTCATCAACATCGGCTACGTGATCGGCCTGCTGCCGGTAACCGGGCTGCAGCTGCCACTGATCTCGGCCGGTGGAACATCAACAGCCACAACGCTTTTCATGATCGGCATCATGGCCAACGCGGCTCGTAACGAACCCGAAGCGGTGGCCGCGCTGCGTGCTGGCAGCGACGACAAGGTGACCCGGATACTGCGTCTGCCAGTGCCGAAGCCCTACGAGCCGACCCCACTCGAGTCGTTCCGCGACCGCAAGCGCGCGCACTCCCAGCCGGTGAAACAGGGCACCAGCCCGGCGCCTCGACGGGCCGGCGCCCCGTCGCAAAAGGCTCAAGCCCGCAGCGGCGATCGGGCTGCCCGCCGATCTGGAGGTACCGCACACTTGCGGGAGAGGCATCATGGATCAGGCCAGCAGTACGCCGGCCGGCGTCAGCGAGGCCGCGCACGTGCATTGGAAGGTCAGCGTTACGGGTGAACGACAAGGTCAGGGAAGCGACCGGCGGGCCAGGGGCAAGTCCTCTGCCCGCCGGTGCCGCGTCGTCGCCTTGTAGATCCCTGTCGGTCGTCCTTGCCGGCGGCGGGACCGCCGGACATGTGGAGCCCGCGATGGCCGTCGCCGATGCGCTGACCGCTCTGGACCCTCAGATTCGCATCACCGCTCTGGGCACCGCGCGCGGGTTGGAGACGCGGTTGGTGCCCGAGCGTGGCTACCACCTCGAGCTGATCACTCCGGTGCCGCTGCCACGCAAACCCAGCGGCGATCTGGCCCGGCTGCCACCACGGGTGTGGCGCGCCGTCCGGGAAACCCGGGCCGTTCTCGACAAGGTCGACGCGGACGTCGTCATCGGTTTCGGTGGCTATGTCGCCCTTCCGGCCTACCTGGCTGCACGCGGGCTGTTCGGAGGTCGGCGCCGGCGCATCCCGGTGGTGATTCACGAGGCCAATGCCCGGGCGGGGCTCGCCAATCGGGTCGGTGCCCGTTCGGCCGACCGGGTGCTCTCCGCGGTGCCGGATTCGGGTTTGCGCCGCGCCGAGGTGGTCGGAGTGCCGGTGCGGGCGACGATCACCGCGCTGGACCGCACCGCATTGCGCACCGAAGCGCGCGCGCACTTCGGCTTCACCGACGATGCGCGCGTGCTGCTGGTATTTGGCGGTTCCCAAGGCGCGGTCTCACTCAACCGGGCTGTGTCGGCGGCCGCCGCCGACCTGGCCGCTGCCGGTGTGTCCGTCCTGCACGCGCACGGCCCCAAGAACACTCTCGAGCTGCGCACACCCGACCCCGGCGATCCGCCGTACGTGGCGGTGCCCTACCTCGACCGGATGGACCTGGCCTACTCCGCCGCAGACATGGTGATTTGCCGATCCGGGGCGATGACGGTGGCCGAGGTATCGGCCGTCGGCCTGCCGGCCATCTACGTGCCGCTGCCGATTGGCAACGGTGAACAGCGACTCAATGCGCTGCCGGTGGTCAACGCCGGGGGAGGCATGGTGATCGCCGACGCTGCCCTGACTCCGGACCGGGTGGCACAGGAGGTGTCCGGGCTGCTGACCGACGCACCCCGGCTGGCGGCGATGACGATGGCCGCAGCCCAGGTCGGGCACCGCGACGCGGCCCAGAAGGTGGCCCAGGCGGCGCTGGACCTCGCCCGGCAAT
>JAVROG010000038.1:0-6943 GCA_032162865.1 Mycobacterium sp.
GGTGGTGGGCAAGGAACTGGCCCGCATCGCTGACAGCCTGTCGTCGCGCCGGCGCGGTCTGGCGGGCATGTCGTTGGGCCTGGACCCGACCCGACGGGCCTAGGGCGACCGCCGCCTCGGCCGCCGAGCGTGGGTGTTAATAGTCGAATTTGTCCATAGCCCACACGCTCGGCGGTGCAAGCGAGGCCGTCAGGTGGCGTCAGTGTCGAAGGGCGTGCGTTCGGGCTGCGTGACCCCGGATGTGCCGTTCGTCCCGTTGGTCGACTCCGGCGGGCTGGCCGGAGTGCTCTGATTTTTCGGCGTCGGAGTGTCGAAGTCGCCGGTGAAGATCGAGTCGTCGCCGTCGAGTAGGTGCTTGGTCAGCGCCGCCCGCGGCGTCATCCCACGCAATTTCTGCAGCTCACCGAGTTGTCCGCGCAGATCGTCGAATTCGGGACCCATGTCCTCGCGCAGCTGGCTGGTCACGCCGCTGAGGTAGTCGCGCGCCTGGCGCAGGGCGCCGGTCGACCAGCGAATGGCGCCGGGGAGTCGCTCGGGTCCAAGCACCACCAGCCCGACCACGACGAGTACGAGCATCTCTCCCCAGCCGATATTGGCAAACATCTAGCTGGTATCGGGGTCTGGTTTGACCGTCAGCGTGACATGACGCCCATCGCGGACCACCTCTATTTGGGCGTCCTGTCCGACAGTCAGCTGCCGGGTGGCCACGACCGCCTCGTCGGCGTCGGCGACCTTGCGGTTGCCGATCTTGACGATCACGTCGTTTTCCAGAATCCCGCCCTTTTGCGCGGGGCCTCCGGCCTTCACATTGGCCACCTGAGCGCCCGACGCGATCGCGTTGCTCACCGACCGGGTGCTGATGCCCAACGTCGGATGCACGATCTTTCCGTCCCTGATCAGGGTCTGCGCCACCAGCTTCATCTCGTTGACCGGGATCGCGAACCCCAGTCCACTGGCGCTGTCCGACAGCGATTTGCCGGCGGTGTTGATGCCGATCACCTGCGAATCCATGTCGATCAGCGGACCGCCGGAGTTGCCATGGTTGATGGAGGCGTCAGTCTGCAGGGCGTCGATGACGGTGTCGGTGTCGGATCCCTCGCCCGACAGCGGGACGGGACGGTGCAGCGCGCTGATGATGCCGTGCGTCACCGTGCTGCGCAGACCCAGCGGTGCACCTGCGGCGAGCACCTCGTCGCCGACCCGCACCTTGTCGGAATCACCGAGCTTGGCCACCGTCAGGTTGTTGACGTTGTCGACCTTGAGCACGGCCAGGTCGGTCTTGGGGTCGCGGCCCACCAGGCTGGCAGGCACTTCCTTGCCGTCGTTGAACACCACCGTCGTCTTGAACTGGCTGGGGTTGTTGGCGGCCTCAGAAATCACGTGGTTGTTGGTGACGATGTAGCCGCGGCCGTCGATGATGACCCCGGAACCCTGCATGCCCTCCTGGTCGCTCTTGGACTCGATGGTCACCACGGAGTCTGCGATCGCGGCCGCGACCTTGGTGAACCGGCCAGCCGGCTCCTCCGTATTGCCCGCGGTCGACAGCGTCACCTTGGACGTGGTGAACGCTTCCACGACTTCGGCCGTCCTACGACCGATCACACCGCCGAGCGCACCGATCACCAGCGCGATGATCAGCAGCACAGCCAGCGCAAGGTAGGACACCTTGCCGCCAAAAAGCACGTCGCGGACGCCGAGCTTGCCGCTGTGGCGCACCTCGCCGTGCGACACCACCGGAGGTAAAGCCGGGGTGCCCAGTGCGGCGGCCGCTCCGGGATCGCGCCATGGATCGTCGGGCTCGTCGTGCTGGTCGCCGTTCTTCTCGGCCGCCAGCGCGCTGGCATCGATGGGGTGGCGCTGAAGTGTTTCGGTGGTGGCACCGAACGGGCGGCCGAAGGCCTCCGAAAGCACCGGGTCGGCCGGTTGGTCGTGCGGCCTGAACTCGGACTGGTCCCGGAATTTCTGTGGCCGCACACGCTCGGCCACAAAGGATCCCTGCTGCCCGGCCGGGCGCCCGAACGCATGACGCGAGGCGGGGTCCACCGGGGGCCGATAGATGGGGCGTGGCGCCAGCCGTTCGGTGTCTCGGCCGCTGTTGTTGCCTTCGTCGGAGGTCACGGTTCCTCTTCTAGATCCATTTCTGAGCCCGGCGCGGGCGCGCGTGCGCAGAAAAACGACGGCACGGCCCTAGAAACTCATGTCCTTGTTCACCTTAGTATCCACGGATCCCTGTCGGTCGGCGTGAACCCACGCTCAGGCCACCCAGGCCAGCAAAACACAAGCTAGCGGCGCTTCCGCTGATCACGAGCATCGCGCTCGGAGAGGACGTCCGACAGTGGCGCCGCGTCCTCCTGCGGGTAATGCGGAATTTCCGACAGCAACCCGAGCAGCGAGCTGGGCATGCGGATGGGCTGGGAGTCACGCAGCGCCGCACGTGCACGGCTGTGATCATCGACTTCGGCCGCGCACTGGGGGCACAGCGAAAGGTGGTGCGCGGCGCGCAGGTGCGCGTTCATCCGCAGCTCGCCGTCGACGAATGCCGCGATGGCCTCAATGGACAGGTGTTCTGTAGAGCCGAACCGACGTGGCGCGCCCACCGGGGCATCACTCTGAGAGGCGAACTGAGCGGGGAGCCAGGAAAACGCGCGCCGAAACACATGTCCCCGGTCGGCCATCACCAGCTCCCTTCGCCTCCGCTGTCCCGCCATATCGAGCCATCGATATTTCGAATGTAGCGCGGCGTCCTGCCCGATAACCACGTTCAGCCCGGAAAACCCCATCATTTGGGACCAGTTGGCAACCATGCAGAAGCAAAACCGATGACTCGGCCGCAACTGGTGCTTAGCTGGCCGTCCTCATCTGACGGTCCTCAGCGTGTAGGCCGCGCTCGGGATGGGCGGCCAGGTAGTCCCGCAGCGCCTGGCGACCGCGGTGGATCCGGCTGCGCACGGTGCCGAGCTTGACGCCCAGGGTGGCACCGATCTCTTCGTAAGACAGGCCTTCGATATCGCACAGCACGACCGCGGCACGAAATTCGGGTGGCAGCGAGTCCAGCGCGGCCTGCAGGTCGGGGCCCAGCCGGGAATCGTGGTAGATCTGCTCGGGGTTCGGCTCGTCGGCGGGCACTCGGTCGTAGTCCTCGGGCAACGCCTCCATCCGGATGCGGGCCCGGCGACGGACCATGTCGAGGAATAGGTTGGTGGTGATGCGGTGCAACCAGCCCTCGAATGTGCCGGGTTGGTAGTTCTGAACGGACCGGAAGACCCTGATGAAGGTCTCCTGAGTCAGGTCCTCCGCGTCGTGCTGGTTGCCGGAGAGCCGATAGGCCAGTCGATACACCCGGTCGGCGTGCTGACGCACCAGTTCGTCCCACGACGGCATGGCCGCCTTGTCCCCGGTCGCATCGAAAACCGCTGTGCCGAGCAACTTGTCAGATGGCTCGACCCAGTCGTCATCGCGGACCTGCTGGGGGTGCGACATGGTGGTCGGGATCAAGGTGGTGATGGTCTCTTCCTCTGCGTTCTTCCTGACATCCAGGATCGGCATTTCTTCACTCGCCGAAACGCGAAGTTGCCATCCGGTATTCCCGCCGTCCTCGCCCCGACGTCCGCCGCGTTCCATAGCAATCACCGTTGCCTATCCGGGTGTGGACGAGGTATGAGCAGTCTGAGCTTTGGCTGAGAAACCATACTGTTACCTGTGTTTTCCAGCATTTTTGGCTGGCGCAGTGGCGCGCATCGCGCGCCGGCTCCCGGGCGTGTCGGCATCGACCGCATCGGGCGCGCCTGAACCACGGCTCCGTTGGTTCGGCATACGCTGCGGATATGGACTGCACTCTCGAAACCAGCGCAGATACCCGCAGCAGGGCCGAATCAATGGTGGCGCACGCCGAGGAATCGATTTCTGAAGATGCGCTCCTGGTCAGTGCCCGCGAACGAGCCGTAGACAGTGGCGCCGACGCGGTCACACCGGCGGTCGGCGCGCTGCTGAGCCTGCTGGCCAAGCTCAGCGGCGGCAAGGCGGTGGCTGAGGTCGGCACCGGGGTGGGCGTCAGCGGTCTGTGGTTGCTGTCGGGCATGAGCGACGACGGTGTCTTGACCACCATCGACATCGAGCCTGAGTATGTCCGGCTGGCCAAGCAGGCGTTCGCCGAGGCCCATATCGGACCCGGCCGCACCCGGCTGATCAGCGGGCGCGCCCAGGAAGTGCTGACCCGCCTGGCCGATGACACCTATGACTTGGTGTTCATCGACGGCGACCCGATCGATCAGCCCGAGTACGTCGTCGAAGGTGTGCGGCTGCTGCGATCCGGTGGCGTCATCGTTGTGCACCGGGCGGCGCTGGGCGGCCGTGCAGGTGATCCCGGAGCGCACGACGCCGAGGTGGCCGCCGTCCGCGAAGCGGCCCGACTCATCGCCGAGGATGAACGACTCACCCCGGCATTGATACCGCTGGGCGACGGCCTGCTGGCCGCGGTGCGCGACTGAGCGCTAAAGCCTGTCGCTATAGCGCGCGCCGGGAATACCGCAGCCAGATCGCCGACACCTACCGCCGAACCGATCTGCGCCGCGTCCGCCACCGCCGTCTCGAACGCGTCTAGTACCGCCACCACAAATCGCATTCCGCTACTCCTCGTGCGTGATTGGGCCCGAGCCATCCTGGCACTCGCCGCGGGAAAAAAATTGCGGAAATCGCAAAAATTCAAACCCGCAGCGTTGCGGGGTTAGTGGCCGCGCAACGCTGCGATGCCGGTGTCCAGCGCGGCCTCCAAATAAGACAGGTCACCCGTGGCGAGCATGATCCCGACGCCACCCTGGATGCCGGCCAGCAGCGCTGCCGCCGCCTTGTCGGCGTCGAAGCCGGGCGCGACTTTCCCCTGTTCCTGCATCGCGCCGATGCCGGCGGCGATCGCGTTGTGCCATTGCGAGATCAATTCGGCCGTCACGGCCTGGGCACCCGGAGTGGCACGACCGATCTCCGACATCAACACCGCGATCGGGCAGTTCTGGCCTTGGCGCCGGTACCGGTCCACTACCACGTCGCGCCAGCGCTGCCAGGCCGCCCAGGACGTGAGGGTGCCCAGGTGTGGTTGCTGGTCCTCGATCACCATCGCCGACTCGAAGGCGGCCACCGCCAACAGCAACTGGTCTTTGCCGTCGGGAAAGTAGTGGAACAGCTGGCTTTTAGACGTGCGGGTGCGGTCCATGACGTCCTCGAGCGTGGTCATCGCGACGCCGCGGGCACGGATTTCGCCGGCTGCGCCCTCGATGATGCGCTGCCGGGTGGCCCGTCCCTTCGCGGTCAATTTCTGGACTTGCAAGTCCATTTCTAAAAGCGGAGCCTTTGGACCCATGAGTCCAAATACTACGCAACTATCCGAGCGCACAGCACTGGTCACCGGCTCAACCGCAGGCCTCGGTGCCGCCATCGCCAAGGCGCTGGCCGCTCACGGGGCCTTCGTCATCGTCAACGGCCGCAACAGCTCTCGCGGCGAGGCCGTCGTCGACGAGATTCGCTCCCTCGGCGGTCGCGCAGCCTTCGTTGACGGCGACCTGGGAGCCGGCAAGGACGAGATCCGTCATCTGGTCACCCGCGCCACCTCCGCAGCGGGCGGACACATCGACATCCTGGTGAACAACGCCGCCACCCTGCTGATGCCCACCCCCACAGCGGAGATCACCGAGCAGCCACTGCGTCAGGCGTTCGCCGTCAACGTCTTTGCGCCGTTTCTCCTGACCGGCGTGCTCGCGCCACAGATGGCCCGCAACGGCAAGGGCGCGATCGTCAACATCGGCTCAATCGCCGGCCTGCGCGGGTCAGCCGGCTCCGCGATCTACTCCGCGACCAAGGCCGTCATCCATTCCTTCACCAAGTCATGGGCCGACGAATACGGGCCGTCCGGGGTGCGGGTCAACGCCGTCGCGCCCGGGCCGATCGCGACCGAGCGCCAACTTGAGTTCGCCGACCACGTCGGGCCGATGCTTACCCGGATCCCGTCCCGGCGGATGAGCACTCCCCAGGAGGTGGCCGCCGCAGTGTTGTTCCTGGCAAGCGATGACGCCGCCAACATCCAGGGCACGGTGCTCAGCGTCGACGGGGGCTGGGCGGCGGTCTGAAGATAGTTCCTTGACGGGGGCTGAACATGCGTTTAGTGTACTGAACATGCGTTCAGCCGACTTGACCGCGACGGCCCGGATCCGCGATGCGGCCATCGAGCAGTTCGGTGAGCACGGTTTCGGCGTAGGCCTGCGCACGATCGCCGAGGCAGCCGGGGTGAGTGCCGCGCTGGTCATTCACCACTTCGGCTCGAAGGACGGCCTGCGCAAAGCGTGTGACGAGTACGTCGCGGAAGAGATCCGCAGCGACAAATCCGCGACCATCCAGTCAAACGACCCCGCCGCTTGGCTGGGCGCGATGGCCGAGATCGAGTCCTACGCGCCGCTGATGGCCTACCTGGTGCGCAGTATGCAGTCCGGCGGCGAACTGGCGACGATGTTGTGGCAGCGGATGATCGACAACGCCGACGAGTACATGCAGGAAGGTGTACGGGCCGGCACCGTCAAGCCAAGCCGCGACCCCCATGCCAGGGCCAGATATCTGGCCATCACCGGCGGCGGGGGCTTTCTGCTCTATCTGCAAATGCACTCCACCCCCACCGATCTTCGCGCAGTGCTGCGCGACTACGCCAGTGACATGGTGTTGCCCGCCCTCGAGGTCTATTCGGAGGGCCTGCTGACCGACCGCACCATGTACGACGCGTTCCTGGCCGGAGAAAATCAAGGAGAGTCTCATGACAGCTAATCTGCAGGCGCCCATCGACGTTCGTGGTCTCACCAAGAACTTCGGTAGTGTTCGGGCGCTCAACGGCCTCGATCTCACCGTGCATGAAGGTGAAGTGCACGGCTTCCTCGGACCCAATGGCGCCGGTAAGTCGACGACCATC
>JAVROG010000039.1:0-9440 GCA_032162865.1 Mycobacterium sp.
CGATGAGCCCGACGGCCGGCATTTACTCCACGGTCCACGAGGGCAGCTACGTCAAGGCCGGCAGCGATCCCATCCACGACGTGGACTACTGGAAGAAGGGCCTGCGGCACAGCGTCTACTTCACCCACGGCATCCGCAACGCCGTCGACAGCGGGCACACCACCTTCCTGGAACTCGCGCCCAACCCGGTCGCGCTGATGCAGGTCGGTCTGACTACCGCTGCCGCGGGGCTGCACGACGCTCAGCTGATCCCGACGCTGGCCCGCAAGCAGGACGAAGTCGAGTCGATGGTCTCGACGATGGCTCAGCTGTACGTGCACGGCCACGACCTCGATCTGCGCACCCTGTTCAGCCGGGCCGCGGGGCCCGAGGACTATGCGAACATTCCGCTGACCCGGTTCAAGCGCAAGGAACACTGGCTCGACGCGCACTTCTCCGGCGACGGGTCGGTAATGATTCCGGGCACCCATGTCGCGCTGCCGGACGGCCGGCACGCCTGGGAGTACGCGCCCAGGGAAAAGACAGACCTGGCCGCATTGGTGAAAGCCGCCGCGCAGCAGGTACTTCCGGACGCCCAACTGACGGCTGCAGAGCAGCGCGCGGTGCCGGGTGACGGCGCGCGGTTGGTCACGACGATGACCCGGCATCCCGGCGGCGCCTCGGTGCAGGTACACGCCCGCATCGACGAGTCGTTCACGCTCGTCTACGACGCCCTGGTGACCCGGGGCGGAACCGAGTCGGTGCTGCCGGCCTTTAACGCGCACCTAGGGGCGGGCACCGCAATCGCTGTCTCGGCGGCCGCACCGGTGACCGATGGCATGACAGTCGAAGCTCCCGTCGTCGAGGATGACGCCGAAACGCTGACGGACAGCCTGACAAACCGCTACCTGTCGAGCGACTTGGGCAGATGGTCACCGGACTCCGGGGAGACCATCGGTCAACGCCTGGGCACCATCGTCGCGCAGGCCATGGGCTACGAACCCGAGGATCTGCCGTGGGAGGTGCCGCTGATCGAGCTCGGGTTGGACTCGCTGATGGCGGTGCGGATCAAGAACCGCGTCGAATACGACTTCGACCTGCCACCCATCCAGTTGCAGGCCGTGCGCGACGCCAACCTGTACAACGTCGAGAAGCTGATCGAATACGCGCTCGAGCACCGCGACGAGGTCGAGCAGCTGCACGACTTCCAGCGGGCCCAGACGGCTGAGGACATCGCCAAGGCGCAGGCCGAGCTGCTCAGCGGCGCAACGCCCGCCAGCTTGCTGGCGCCGGCACCCGATCCGCAGGCCGAGCCGGAGACGCAGGCAGAGCCGGAGACGCAAGCCGAGCCGGCGACGCAAGCGGCACCGCCGCCGCCGTCGGACGTGCCGATTCCGCCGCCGCCGACCAACCCGGCCGGCCCGTCTGGCCCTTCTGGGCCGTCCGGCTCAAACGGCAACGGCGAGAAGCCGAACCTTGCTGCTGCCGCTGGGGCACTCAATCAGGAGGCAGTTGCCAAGGCGCTGAACTCCGACGTGCCGCCCCGTGACGCCGCCGAGCGGGTCACCTTTGCGACGTGGGCGATCGTCACGGGCAAGTCCGCGGGCGGCATCTTCAACCCGCTGCCCAAGCTGGACGAAGCGAAGGCTGCGAAAATGGCGCAGCGGCTCTCCGAGCGCGCCGAGGGCCCGATCACCGTCGAGGACGTGCTGAGTTCGGAGAACATCGAGGCGTTGGCCGACAAGGTGCGTGAATACCTGGAGGCCGGCACCATCGACGGTTTCGTCCGCATCCTGCGGCCGCGGCCGGAGGGCAGCTCGAGAACCCCGGTGTTCGTGTTCCATCCGGCCGGCGGTTCCACCGTCGTGTACGAGCCACTGCTCAGCCGGCTGCCCGCGGACACCCCGATGTACGGTCTCGAGCGGGTCGAGGGGTCGATCGAGGAGCGTGCCGCGCAATACGTTCCCAAGCTGGTCGAAATGCAGGGCGACGGGCCCTACATTCTGGCCGGCTGGTCGCTGGGCGGAGTGCTCGCCTATGCGTGTGCGATCGGGCTGAAACGGCTCGGCAAGGACGTTCGGTGGGTCGGCCTGATCGACGCGGTGCGCGCCGGTGAGGAGATCCCGCAGACCCAGGAGGAGATCCGCAAGCGCTGGGACCGCTACGCAAAATTTGCCGAGAAGACGTTCAACGTCACTATCCCGGCGATCCCGTACGAGCAGCTCGAGCAGCTCGACGACGAGGGCCAGATCCGGTTCGTGCTCGACGCGGTCGGCCAGAGCGGCGTGCAGATCCCGGCCGGGATCATCGAGCACCAGCGCACGTCGTACCTGGACAACCGGGCGATCGACACCGCTGAGATCCAGCCGTTCGATGGGCATGTCACGCTCTACATGGCCGATCGCTACCATGACGACGCGATCATGTTCGAGCCGCGCTATGCCGTCCGCAAGCCGGACGGCGGCTGGGGCGAGTACGTTTCCGACCTGGAGGTCGTGCCGATCGGTGGTGAGCACATCCAGGCCATCGACGAGCCGATCATCTCCAAGGTGGGCGAACACATGAGTCGCGCGCTGGACGACATCGAGTCAGAACAGGTGAGGTAGTCAAGCAGTGACGGATACAGCTTCAGGCCCAGATCCCAGCCCTGTCCTGCACACGACTGCGGAGAAGCTTGCCGAGCTACATGCTCGCCTGGAGCTCGCCAAAGAGCCGGGAGGTGAGAAGGCCGTCGCCAAGCGCGAGAAGAAGGGCATCCCGAGCGCCCGGGCCCGCGTGCACGCCCTGATCGACCCGGGGACCTTTTTCGAGATCGGCGCGCTGTGCAAAACCCCGGGCGATCCCAATGCGCTGTATGGCGACGGCGTCGTCACCGGTCACGGGTTGATCGACGGCCGCCCGGTCGGGGTGTTCTCTCACGACCAGACCGTCTTCCAGGGCACCGTCGGCGAGATGTTCGGCCGCAAGGTCGCCCGGCTGATGGAGTGGTGCGCGATGGTCGGCTGCCCGATCGTCGGTATCCAGGACTCCGGCGGAGCTCGCATCCAGGATGCGGTCACCTCGTTGGCTTGGTACGCCGAGCTGGGCAGTCGCCACGAAGCGCTGTCCGGCGTGGTGCCGCAGATCTCTCTCATCTTCGGCAAATGTGCTGGGGGAGCGGTGTATTCGCCTATCCAGGACGACCTGCTCGTCTCGGTGCGTGACCAGGGTTACTTCTTCGTCACCGGACCTGACGTGATCCGTGAGGTGACCGGCGAAGACGTCACCCTCGACGAGCTCGGCGGCTCCGACGCACAGGCTCGCTACGGCAACATCCACCAGGTGGTGAATTCCGAAGCCGAGGCGTTCCAGTACGTGCGCGAATTCCTGTCGTTCCTGCCATCCAACTGCTTCGGCAAGCCGCCGGTCATCAATCCCGGACTGGAACCGGAAACCACCCCGGCCGACCTGGAACTGGACTCGATCGTGCCGGACTCCGACAACGCGGCCTATGACATGCACGAAATCCTGCTGCGTATCTTCGACGACGGTGACTTCCTGGACGTCGCCGCCCAGGGTGGGCAGTCGATCATCACCGGCTATGCGCGCGTCGACGGACGCCCGGTGGGCGTGATCGCTAACCAGCCCATGTACCTGTCCGGGGCCATCGACAACGAGGCTTCCGACAAGGCGGCGCGGTTCATCAGGTTCTGTGATTCCTTCCAGATCCCGCTGGTGTTCGTGGTCGACACGCCCGGGTTTCTGCCGGGTGCCGAGGAGGAGAAGAGGGGCATCATCAAGCGCGGCGGCCGGTTCCTGTACTCGGTGGTCGAGGCCGACGTGCCGAAGGTGACCATCACCATCCGCAAGTCCTACGGCGGTGCGTATGCGGTGATGGGCTCCCGGCAGCTGACGGCCGACTTCAACTTCGCCTGGCCGACCGCGCGTATCGCGGTGATCGGCGCGGAGGGGGCCGCGCAGTTGCTGATGAAGCGCTTCCCCGACCCGACCACGCCCGAGGCGCAGCAGATCAAGAAAGACTTCATCGAGGGCTACAACCTCAACATGGCTATTCCGTGGACCGCCGCCGAGCGCGGGTTCATCGACGCTGTCATCGACCCGCACCAGACCCGGCTGCTGCTGCGCAGGTCGATGCACCTGCTGCGGGACAAGCAGAACTGGACCCGGCTTGGCCGCAAGCACGGCTTGATCCCGGTCTAGTTAGCTGCCCGTCGCGCCGAGTGAGGAATGCGCGACGCGACGCGCCGACGAAGCGTCGCCTCGTTCACCGTCGGCGCGGGTTAGGGGCCATTTTCACAGTTGCAATGCTCCGTCGGCGAGCTCGTCGAAACGCTCCAGTGCTTCCTCGGAGTCCGCGTCGATCCCGCGCAGCGGCCCGTGGTCGGCGAGGTACCGCTGCGCGTACAGGCGCGCGACGAGTGCTTTGCGCTCACCGCCGCGGGTTTCCCGCTCCCAGGCGGCCTGCTCGGTGAGCAGCGCACCCGCATACACGTCGCCCATGAACTGGGCCAGCGGGAACAACCGCGCCTCGGCAACCGAGCCGTTGAGGCCGTCCAGTTTGGTCCATGCCGTGACCGCCGCGTCCAGATCCTCGATCCGCTCGGTGACCAACCCGGTGGTCGCCCCGCCATCCCCGGTGGCGTCGGAAACCGAGATCGCGTCACGCAGCCGGGCCAACAGTGCCTCGTGCGCGCGCGTTTGCACGATCCCACGCCGCACATCCAGGCACAGGATGTTGTCGGGGCCCTCCCAGATGGTGTTGACCTGGCCATCGCGCAAAAGCCTTGCCACCGGCCAGGTTTCGATGTAGCCGTTGCCGCCGTGAATCTCGATGGCGTCCGACGCCGCGGTGATGCCGAGCCGGGCGACCTTGAGCTTGGTGACCGGGACCGCGATGCGCTGCCGGATGCTTCGGGGTTGCCGGTGGTTGGCCGCTCCGGTGCCGTCGAACACCAGCGCCTGCGCGGCTTCGACGTCGACGATCAGCTCTGCCAGCTTGCGACGCATCAGCGGCTTGTCGATCAGGGCGCCGCCGAACGCCCGCCGCTGCCGGGCGTAACACAGCGACTCGACCAGGGCGCGACGAGCGTTGGCCAGCCCGAACAACGCGATCCCCAGTCGTGCCGCGTTGGTCAGCTCCATCATTGCGCCCAGACCCTTGCCGTCGGACGGGCCAGAGTCCGCGGAAGGGTCGCCGGACAGCAGAAAGGCCTCGGCGTCGACGAACTCGACCTCGCCCGAGGCGACCGAGCGGGTTCCGAGTTTGTCCTTCAGCCGGCGGACCCGAACCCCGTTGCGCGAGCCGTCGCGGCGGGTGCGCAACACCAGGAAGTTGGCGACGCCGCGGCTGGTGTCGGGCGCGCCCTCGGGCTTGGCGAGCACGACGAATGCTTCCCCGGCGCAGTTCGAGGCGAACCACTTGAAGCCGTTCAGCAGCCAGGCGCCGCCGCGGCGAGATGCGGTGGTTTCCAGCGCGCCCAGATCCGACCCGCCCGTGCGTTCGGTCAATAGCTGCGCCGTTTCCCCGGCCCACTCGCCGGAATCGAACTTGGCCAGCACATGGTCGCGCACATCGGGGGGCGCGTAGGCAGCCACCAACGACTGGACCATGCCGCCGCCGGTTCCCAGCGCGCAGCCCATTCCGATATCAGCCTGGTTGAGCAGATAATTCGACGCGAACATCGCCAGCGACGAACGAAAGCCCGCGCCACCAGCCGCCTGACGCAAGTCCTGTTGGGCATCCAGGACCGCACGCTTGGCCTGGTTGAACGACGTCGGCATCACGATCCGGCTGATGTCGTGCCCCCACCGGTCGTAGCGTTCCAGTCGCGGCGGATTGCGGTCGGTCTCCTCGGCCCAGCGCGCCACCGGCCCGCCCATCAGCTCACCGATTCCGGTCAGCTGCGGCTCCACCACCGCCAACTCGTCGGGCTTGAAGTAGTAGGCCATGGTGAATTGCAACGTGGGATCCGTGCGGTACCAGTTGAGGCCCACCGCGCCGGCATAGTTTTCGGTTTGGTAGCGCTGCGACTTCTCCGGCGTCGAGAACGGCAGCCGGTCGACAGCTTCCGACCCGTACTGCGGGACGTGCTCGGTCATGAACGCGACGGTATTACAGATCCGCCTTAGTTCGGCCTATACAGGCGCTTACACAGGCGCGAGGTACTCGGTGGTGTAGAACTCACCCGGAGTCTGGTTGTGTGGCTGAGGCGTTTCGACGATGACGAAGACGCCGGTCGTGCCCTGCCGGATCGGGGCCGTGATGGTCACGTTTGCCGTGCCGGACGGGTCGGTGTCCAAGCCGGCGAACGTGGTGCCCGGATCCCCGGGACCGCAGGTAGCCGAGGATGGCCGGGGCACCTGGATCAGGCCTGCGTCGAAGTGAGCGCCCGGTTGGCCGGAGAAGGTCATGTGCACCTCGGCGACCACCGACGACCCGGAGCTGTTGATGTTGGCGGTGCCGCGCCCCACCGTGGTCCGGGGTATCTGCTGCTGGGTGGCGACCAGGCTGAAGTCGCAGTTTCGGAGATCGAAGTTGATCGGTATCGGGGAGCGCGCGGCGGCCGTACCGGCTCCCAGTGTCACGGCCAAGGTCAAGGCCGAGGTCACCGCCGAAGCGGTCAAGACGGTCATTGCCGTAGCGGATATCCCCAAGCGACTCAGTCCAGGCATTTGCTCCACCATTCTTTGCGATGACGTACCCCAGCGGATGATATTGACCGAATTTGCGCGGGTAAACCATAAAAGACGAAATCGGCTGGCGGCAATTGCGAAATTGATCTTGATTTGTCTTTGTTTTGCTTAAGTAACTTACAAATGGCCAATTAGACGCGGCGTCAATAAATGGGTATTTCTCAGCGATTTTCGGACAGGATGAGGTAGTCCGTTAGCGCGTTGCCCAGGGCTACCGCCCCCAAAGCCGTGGGGTGCAAGGGCACGCTGTCATTGGTGGAGACGAAACCCTCGACGTATCTCTCGGCGGCACACATGTCGTGGCCCAGCGAAATCGCTCGGGTATCGAAGTACTCGATTCCCTTCTCGGTTGCGAGTTGTCGCTGCCGGTCGTCGAGCTCGTCGACTTTGGACTGCAGATAATTGGCGTCCCGCGGCAGGATGGGTTGTTCGGGAAAACAGCCGCCGGGCCGGATGAATATCCCGTACCCCACCATGATGATCCGCGCTCTGGGCGCCATGGCGCGGAGTTGGTCGATCAAAGTGGTCCACACCGGCAGTTGCGCGACGATGGAGCGGGAAAGACGGTCGACGTCGTCGACGACCAACCTGGCGGTGCACGGCTTCGGGTCGGCCACGTCGACCTGGCATGACTCCGCGTCGCCGGCCAGCCCGATGTCATTGGCGCCGATCGTGATCGTGATCAGGTCCGTCGGCGGGCCAACCACGTCGAGCTGACGAGCGACCAGGCCAAGGTCTGTCCGCTGGGATCGGTTGATGACGTCATCGGTTGTTGCGCCGCTGCAGGTGACGTCCTCGAATCGGGTGGCGTCCAAGCGGCGCGCCAGGATGGCCGGATAGTTGTTGGTCGACTTGTGGCACGCGCGCGGCGCCGCCAGCTCCGGCACCCCGGGCGCGGCTGCGAAGGAGTCACCCATGGCGACGAAGTTGGGCCGCGTGACCGAGCCCGGGCCGGGCGGCGGCGAAACGGCGCATCCGACGCACGCGACGCCCAACAGCAGGGCGATACCGAGGCGCGTCGACGACATGCCATTAGTGTTTCATCCGTGCCTGGCCACCTGCCTGGTGTAATAACCCCGCCGGGTTGCGGGCCACTGCCGCAAGAAGTGAAGTCCTCGAAGGAGATTGATTGTCGAGCGAGCTATCGCGGCGCCATTTCGGCGTCGGTGCCGTGCTGGCGGGCGGTGTGGCGGTCGGCCTCGGGGCTTGCGGTTCGCACGACGGCCAAGACTCGGACGGCACCAAGCCTTCGGGGCCGCCGTCGTCGCCGGGCCCGGGCGCGGAGGTCTCGGCGCAGACGTTGGGCTACACGGTCAACGTCAACAAACCCGGTGCACCCGGTTACGTATTCTTCGTGTCCGGGTCCACGGCGGCTAGCCCCGGTGCCGGGTCGCGCCCTGCGATTCTCGTCATCGCCGATAAGACCGGCAAGGTCGTCTGGCAACGCGAACTACCGGCCGGCCAGACTGCCGGTAACCTGCGCGTCCAGAACTTCCAGGGAAAGCCGGTGCTCACCTGGTGGCAGGGCCTGAAGCAGGAGAGTCATGGGCTAGGTGTCAGTCACATCGCCGACGAACAGTACAACGTGATCGCCGCGCTGACTCCCGGCGGAGACCTGTCCGCGGATATCCACGAATTCCGCATTACTTCCGACGGGCATGCGCTGATGACCTCGTATCAGGAAGTCACGTCCGATCTGACGGTCATCGGTGGACCCAAGGACGGTAAGATCTACAACTGCATCGCTTCAGTGGTCGACATCGCGTCGAAAAAGCTGCTGTTCAGCTGGGACGCGCTCAGCCACGTGCCGATTACCGACTCACCGGCCAAGTACACGGCCGGACAAGTGCTCGATCCCTATCACGTGAACTCGATCTCGCTGGATCCCGCGGGCAACCTGGTGATCAGCATGCGGGCACTGTCCACCGTGTTCAACGTCGACACCCATACCGGGTCGATCAATTGGCAACTCGGCGGCAAACATTCGACGTTCGAGATTGACAACGGAGTCCAGTTCGCCTACCAACACGACGCCGAGATGCCCGACGCGAACACGCTGACGCTGTTCGACAACCAAGCCGAAGGTAAACCCGGCCAACCCGGTGGCGGTTCGGTACCGACCAGCCTGAAATGGATCCACTTGGACTTCACCGGCCGGCGGGCCAGCCTGATCCGGGCGCAGACCCATCCCGGGAACCTGAGCGCCGGCGCGATGGGCAATCTGCAACAACTACCCGGCGGCGACACCTTCTCCGGTTGGGGCACCGCCGGGCACCTTGCGGAGTTCACACCCGATGGCGAGATTGTCTACGACGTCACCCTCGCCGGCGGGACCTATCGCGCATTTCTCAACGAATGGACCGGTGCTCCGGTCGAACCACCACACCTGACCTTCGCCGACATGAGTGTCCACGCCATCTGGAACGGCGCCACCGCGGTAGCCCAGTGGCGGCTGTTGTACGGCCCGGAGGGAAACAGCCTCACGCCACTGGCCGTCGTTCCTTGGGCGGGCTACGACACCGCGATTCCGGTGAATGCAATCGCGCACGGCTACTACCAACTCCAGGCGCTGGACGCCAGTGCTGGCGTCATCGATCAGTCACCGCCGATCGCCCACTAGGGCCCGATGCGGATCTTGCCCGGCGACCACAGCCCACTGCGGGTGGCTTCACCCAGGTCCAACCGGGCGGGCGGGGCGTCGATGAGGATGTCGAACTTGCGCAGCGAGCCCCAGTCGCGAGCCCAGTCCCGAGATAGGTAGGTCGCCA
>JAVROG010000040.1:0-6286 GCA_032162865.1 Mycobacterium sp.
GATCGCCAGCGGCAGGAACGGCCCACCGACGACCACTCCCAGCGGGAAGAAGTACAGGGCGAGTTTGTTCATCATCGCGGTCTGCGGATTCGCAGCAGCCTCCGGGCTCTGCCGGGCCACCGATGCGCGGCTGTTGAAGTAGGTCGCAACGCCCGCCAGGATCATCACCGGAACACCGACCAGGATCACCGCGGGGCGACTGAAGTGTTCGAACGCATCCAACCCGCCGCGCTGCGTCATCGACGCACCGATCGGAGCGCCGAACAGGTTGGCCTTCAGAAAGTTCTGGACGTCGATGGGATCGAAGAAGTAATTCCCGATGAGCTTGTTCTGGGCGACCGACATCTGCTGCAGACCGATGCCCCCGGTCGTCCGGTTGAACGACCGCAGCACGTGATACAGCCCGAGGAATACCGGGATCTGCGCCAGCATCGGCAGACAGCCCAGGATTGGATTGAAGCCGTGCTCACGTTGCAGCTTCTGCATCTCCAGCGCCATGCGCTGACGGTCTTTGCCGTACTTCTTCTGCAGCGCCTTGATCTGCGGCTGTAGTTCCTGCATCTGCCGGGTGGTACGAATCTGCCGCACGAACGGCTTGTACAGCAGCGCTCGCAGGCTGAACACCAGGAACATCACCGACAGCGCCCACGCGAAGAAGTTGTCCGGTCCGAGCACAAACGCGAACGCTTTGTACCAGGCCCACATAATCCACGACACCGGGTAGTAGATGAAGTCCAGGCTGAAGAAATCAAACAAAAGATCCACGCTCCCCTTGCTTCGCCGGGTGATCCCGGACGACCCCGGATGAGACATCAACATCGACCCGACACTCGCGGCGCTCCGGTATCGGGTCCCATCCTCCTCGATGCCAAGGACCACACTTGGCGAGCCTGGCCGCCGTGAGCCAACCGCCCCGAATCACTCCGTATTCGGAAAGGGCATCCACGGCGTACTTGCTACAGCTGGGCACGAACCGACAGGACGCCGGCCGCAGCGGCGACACCATGTGCCGGTACAGCTCGATCAGATAAATCAGTGCACGGGCCACCGCCGGGCCTACCCTGCCGACCGACCGGACCGCGCCCGTGGGGCTCCACTCCGAAACACTCACCGCTCGGTACCCGCCACTTCGAAAGCGCGTCGCAGGCCGCTGCGCAACTGCTGCTCCAACCACGCCGACGACACGTGCCGACTGCTCGGCAGCGCACGAATCACGACTTGATCGAGTGGATGCAGGCCCGCCAACATCGGCCGGGCGACATGCCGCAGCCGCCGCGCCACCCGATGGCGTTCGACGGCCGATCCCACCCGCTTGGCAATGATCAGACCGACGCGCGGTCCCTCGCCTTCTTGGGGCTGTATCCCGCGACGGACATGGACGATGACGTCGGGCTGCACGGTACGCATCCCGTACTTCACCGTCGCGTCAAACTCCGTCGACCGCCTCATGCGGTTGCGTGCGGAAAGCACCGCTCGGAAACCCGGTCTGCGATCAGGCAGTTAAAGCGCGGCGACCCTTACGACGCCGACCGGTGACGATGGCCCGCCCCGCACGGGTGCGCATCCGCAACCGGAAACCGTGAACACGGGCTCGACGCCGGTTGTTCGGCTGGAAGGTCCGCTTGCCCTTGGCCACGGCGTTCTCCTCGCTGTGTTTGGCTTACCATCCGGCCGCTAATGCTTGGCGACTCGTCGGTCGGAGGTGTTCTTGCTTGCTGGCCGGCGCGGTCCCCGGGTGCTTGTTCCGGGTCGCAGCCGTATCGCCTACTTTCGGGCGACTGTTTGAGGGTACTGATGAGCCTTGCCCTGGTCAAACCTCGCCCGCCCCAACAGACTCGCGCCGATCGTCTGGGGCCGGGCGAACCCCGGTCCCTCCCAACAACTCCTCGGATCACCGAGCATCGCGAAAGAACGCCAGCGGAATACAAAAGAACGGTTGGCAGCCGCTACGAAAACTGTTAGCTTCGCGGGGTGTAGTTTCCAAGCCGGGTTGGACTTGGGACTCTGACGACAATCAAGCGAGGATGGCGGGCGACCCTGCGGTTGTCCGAACAAAGATCGCGAGCCGCGGCCGGTGTGCTGCGGCCCGTTATCGACCATCCTTTCCACATCTGTGGATAACCATGTGGACAGGTGCTTTGTCGCCGCCAGTAGTTGTAGCTCGACAGTCGGACCAGGGGGAAGCGTCGTTGACCGATGACCCCGGTTCCGGATTCGCCACCGTGTGGAACGCGGTCCTCTCCGAACTCAACGGTGAGTCAGCCAATGGGTCGCCGCTCACCGCTCCGCTGACGCCGCAGCAAAGGGCTTGGCTGAATCTGGTGCAACCGCTCACCATCGTCGAGGGGTTTGCTCTGTTGTCGGTACCGAGCGTTTTCGTCCAGAACGAGATCGAACGGCATCTCCGAACCCCCATCACCGACGCACTCAGCCGCCGGCTCGGACAACAGATTCAGCTGGGCGTGCGCATCGCTCCTCCCCCCGCCGATGACGAGAACGCCTTCACTCAGGCCGACAGCCCTACACCGGCAGACGACCCTGATCCGGACTCAGCGGACGACGACAACGGTGACACCGTCATTGGACCCGGACAGAATTGGCCGAACTACTTCACTGAGCGCCCGACCACCTCCGACAACGCGGCGGGCTCCGGAACCAGCCTCAACCGGCGTTACACGTTCGACACCT
Organism: Mycobacterium sp.; assembly: GCA_032162865.1. Taxonomy (GTDB): domain Bacteria; phylum Actinomycetota; class Actinomycetes; order Mycobacteriales; family Mycobacteriaceae; genus Mycobacterium. Next base: position 2,689 of record JAVROG010000040.1, read on the forward strand.
TCGTCATCGGCTCCTCCAACCGGTTCGCCCACGCGGCCACCCTGGCGATCGCCGAAGCACCCGCCCGGGCCTACAACCCCCTCTTCATCTGGGGCGAGTCCGGTCTGGGCAAGACGCACCTGCTACACGCCGCCGGTAATTACGCCCAACGGCTGTTCCCCGGGATGCGGGTCAAGTACGTCTCCACCGAGGAATTCACCAACGACTTCATCAACTCGTTGCGTGACGACCGCAGGGTTTCCTTCAAGCGCAGTTATCGCGACGTCGACGTGCTGCTCGTCGACGACATCCAGTTCATCGAAGGCAAGGACGGCATCCAGGAAGAGTTCTTCCACACCTTCAACACGCTGCACAACGCCAATAAGCAGATCGTCATCTCCTCCGACCGGCCGCCCAAACAACTCGCCACCCTCGAAGACCGGCTCCGCACCCGGTTCGAGTGGGGACTGATCACCGATGTGCAGCCGCCCGACCTCGAGACCCGCATCGCCATCTTGCGCAAGAAGGCTCAGGTGGAACGTCTGGCGGTGCCCGGCGATGTACTCGAACTCATCGCCAGCAGCATCGAACGAAACATCCGCGAGCTCGAGGGCGCGCTGATCCGAGTCACCGCGTTCGCCTCGCTGAACAAAACCCCGATCGATAAGGCGCTGGCCGAGATTGTGCTGCGCGACCTGATCGCTGATGCCAGCGGCATGCAAATCAGCGCGGCCACCATCATGGCTGCCACCGCCGAATACTTCGACACCACAGTCGAAGAGTTACGCGGGCCCGGCAAGGCGCGTCCCCTGGCACAGTCTCGACAGATCGCGATGTACCTGTGCCGCGAGCTCACCGACCTGTCGCTGCCCAAGATCGGCCAAGCATTCGACCGCGACCACACGACGGTGATGTACGCCGAACGCAAGATCCGCAACGGGATGGCCGAGCGCCGGGAGATCTTCGACAACGTCAAAGAGCTCACCACTCGCATTCGGCAGCGCTCCAAGCGCTGAAACCGACCAGTTCTCTGCACTTCTTCGCCAAAAAACTTCTCTATCTCAAGTCACACCTGCAACACTCGCGCGGTGTGTGTATTTCTGTGCACAAACCACTCAAAGTCCGGTGCACCAGGCACCCTTGCGCGCCCTTGTGTGCTTCATCCCATGCCGGCCAACACGGCGCCCACAGCCCTCAACGTAAGTGATCCACACCCTTGCCCGCCCTCCGAGCAGGGCTAAGTCCAACCTGTCCCCAGATTGCACACCCTCTATTACTGATATTGAGATCTCTTCAAAGTTTCTTCATTGAAGTACACCCTTGGGGACATCGGTTGTGAGGCGTCCGAGTGGGAGCTGCACACCAGGTTTGTCACCGTCGACGATTAGCTTTCAAGTTGGCTCGAGAAGCTCTACGGTTGTTGTTCGGCTGCCCTTTCGGCCGTCGTGGCGACTGAAACGCCACCGGCGTTCGTCACCGGGAGTCCCCCAACGCCGGCGGGGCAGCTGGGCACGGATTCGAACTCACTTAGGTGAAGGGACGCAATGGACGCGGCTACACGGGCTGTCACCGACTTGAAGTTTCGTTTGGTGCGGGAGTCCTTCGCCGAAGCGGTGTCGTGGGTGGCCAAGAACCTGCCGTCCAGGCCCACCGTGCCGGTGCTCTCCGGGGTGTTACTCACCGGCTCCGATGACGGCCTGACGATTTCCGGATTCGACTACGAAGTCTCCTCCGAAGTACAGGTCGCTGCCGAAATAGCTTCTGCTGGAAGCGTTTTGGTCTCTGGTCGGCTGTTATCCGACATCACCAGAGCGTTGCCGAACAAGCCTGTGGATTTCTACGTCGACGGAAATCGGGTGGCGCTGACCTGCGGAAGTGCCCGGTTCTCACTGCCGACGATGGCCGTCGAGGATTACCCGACGCTGCCGACGTTGCCGGAAGAGACCGGGACCTTGCCGGCGGAGCTGTTCGCCGAGGCGATCAGCCAGGTGGCCATCGCGGCCGGTCGTGACGACACACTGCCCATGCTGACTGGGATTCGGGTTGAGATCTCCGGTGAGACGGTGGTTTTGGCCGCTACCGACAGATTTCGTCTGGCGGTGCGCGAGCTGACCTGGTCGGCGCTGTCGCCTGAGATCGAGGCGGCGGTGCTGGTGCCCGCCAAGACGCTGGCCGAGGCGGCCAAGGCCGGCGCGGACGGCTCTGAAGTTCGGCTGTCGTTGGGTGCCGGGTCCGGAGTGGGAAAGGACGGGCTGCTGGGTATCAGCGGCAATGGCAAGCGCAGCACCACCAGGCTGTTGGACGCCGAATTCCCGAAGTTCCGCCAGTTGCTGCCGGCCGAGCACACCGCGGTGGCCACGATCGACGTGGCCGAGTTGACCGAAGCGATCAAGTTGGTGGCGTTGGTGGCCGACCGGGGTGCACAGATCCGGATGGAATTCGGCGACGGCATGCTGCGCCTGTCGGCCGGCGCCGATGACGTCGGGCGGGCCGAGGAAGATCTCGTCGTCGACTACGCCGGGGAGCCGTTGACGATCGCCTTCAATCCGACCTATCTGACCGACGGCCTGAGTTCGTTGCACTCCGAGCGGGTGTCGTTCGGCTTCACGACGCCGGGTAAGCCGGCATTGCTGCGCCCGGCATCGGCCGACGACGCGGTACCCAGCGGCAGCGGTCCGTTCCCGGCAGTGCCGACGGATTACGTGTATCTGTTGATGCCGGTGCGGCTGCCCGGCTGATAGCTGAGGCCTGAATTAGGTGTGAGATAGGTGTACGTCCGGCATTTGGGCCTACGGGACTTCCGGTCGTGGGCGCGTGCGGAGCTCGACCTGGAAGCGGGACGAACGGTGTTCGTCGGGCCGAATGGTTTCGGTAAGACCAATCTCGTTGAGGCGTTGTGGTATTCGACCACTCTTGGTTCGCACCGGGTCGGTACCGATGCACCGCTGATCCGTGCCGGTGCGCAGCGGGCGGTGGTGTCGACCATCGTGGTCAGCGATGGCAGGGAATTGGCGATCGACCTGGAGATCGCCGCGGGCCGCGCGAACAAGGCGCGGCTGAATCGGTCGCCGGTGCGCAGCACGCGTGAAGTCGTCGGGGTCCTGCGCGCGGTGTTGTTCGCTCCCGAAGACCTTGCCTTGGTCCGCGGCGATCCCGCCGACCGGCGCCGCTACCTCGACGAGTTGGCTACAGTGCGTCGACCGATGATCGCCGGGGTGCGCGCCGACTACGACAAGGTACTGCGACAACGCACGGCACTGTTGAAGTCCTTGGCGGGTGCGCGGTTCCGGGGTGACCAGGGGGCGCTGGACACACTTGACGTGTGGGACAGCCGGCTGGCCGAGCACGGTGCTCAACTGATGGCCGCCCGCATCGACCTAGTGAACCAGCTGACCCCCGAAGTCGAGAAGGCCTACCAGGTACTGGCACCCGAATCACGTTCGGTGTCAATCGGTTACCGCGCTAGCACAGACTCGGTGGTCCCCGCCCTGCACCTGGCCGCGGATCGCGACGTGCTGGAAGCCGCAATGTTGACCGCCCTGGCGGCGCGCCGCAGCGCCGAACTGGAACGTGGGGTGTGTCTGGTCGGCCCACACCGCGACGATCTGGAATTGAGACT
>JAVROG010000041.1:0-8639 GCA_032162865.1 Mycobacterium sp.
GGCTGGGTCCCGACATCGTGCAGGTGGTGCCGGAGATGACGCTGAGCGCGACATTCCGTCCGACCGTCAGTGCACTGCGGGCGGCCGGAATCCCCAAATCTGGGCGGCAGGCCTGGTATTTCGACGCCGAAAGCAAAGAGTTCCGCAAGCTGACGCCGGCGGCCCGTACCCAGCTCAGCGGTAAGAAAGGCAACGCCAATGCTTGACGACGCCCTGCTCGACATCCTGGTGTGCCCGGCCGACCGGGGTCCGCTGTTGCTGGTCGATGAGGGCCGGGAACTCTACAACCCCAGGCTGCAGCGTGCATACCGCATCGATGACGGTATCCCGGTCCTGCTGGTCGACGAGGCCCGAGATGTCGACGACGAGGAGCACGCCCGGCTCACGGCGCCAGGCCGTCCGGCAGATCCCCAGTGAGATAGCGCTGCAAGTTCGGCGCGATGGTCTGCGCGATCTGCTCGGTCGGCAGCGACGCGAACGGTTCGACCTTGATGATGTAGCGGGCCATTACCACGCCCATCAACTGCGACGCGACGAACTGCGTGCGAATCTTGCCTGTTCCCGGCGGATCGTCTACGCGCGAACCGATTTCGCCGCCGATGATGTCCTGCAGAAACGAGCGCGCCAGGCCGACTTCGTCACCAGAGATCAACGACCGCAACGTCGCGATCAGCCCGGCGCCCAGCTCGGAATCCCACAGCGGCAGCAATAAAAATGGCAGTTTCAGCCCCAGCTCCTCGACGGGCGTTTCCCGCATCGGCGCGATCACCTGCATAGGGTCGATGGGCAGGTGGACGGCGGCGGCGAAGAGTTGCTCCTTAGTGCCGTAGTAGTGATGCACGAGGGCGGCATCGACGCCGGCCGCCTTGGCCACCGCCCGTATCGAGGTTCTATCAATGCCGTTGATTGCGAACAGTTCTCGCGCACTCGTCAGGATGCGTTCCCGGGTATCTGAGTTCCCTGCGGGCCGTCCCGGACGTCTTCCAGCCACGCTATGGAGTCCTCCGGCGCAGCGTCGCAGCGGCTAAGCACAGCGACGCGACGGCGAAGCAGAGGACCACGACCATGTCACGCACGGTAGTCGCGCTCAATCCGGAGTGCGCTCCCACCTGCTGGAGTGCCTCCAGGGCGTAGCTGGCCGGCATCGCGTTGCTGATCCACTGCAGCCACTCGGGCATTACGGTTCGCGGCACAATGACCCCCGCCAGCAGCAACTGCGGCACCAGGAACACCGGCATGAACTGCACGGCCTGAAACTCGGTGCGGGCGAACGCGCTGGCCAGCAATCCCAGTCCAACACCGAGTACCGCGTTGATGATCGCAATCACAAAGACCCACAGCGGGCTGCCCGCGGTGTCGAGCCCCAGAACCCAGAACGACACCACACAGGCCAGAGTGGCTTGTGCGGCAGCGGCAATGGAGAAGGCGGTGCCGTACGCGGCCAGTAGGTCGCCGCGGCGCAGCGGGGTGGTCAAGATGCGCTCCAGCGTTCCCGACGCCCGCTCGCGCTGCATCGTGATCGCGGTGATCAAGAACATCAGTAGCAGTGGGAACAGGCCCAGCATGATCAGGCAGGCGGAGTTGAACGGCGCCGGCGTACCGGGCCGGTGCGGGAGATCACCGAACATGAAGTAAATCAGCGTGATGACCAAGCTGGGCACCAACAGAATCATCGCCACGCTGCGGTGATCGGCGGCCAGCTGGCGCAGAATGCGCGTGGTGGTCGCGGTGTAACCATTCAGGCTCATCCTGCTTTGGGACCGGCCGTCAGCTCGGTGCTGTGCCGGATGATGGAGAGAAACGCTTCCTCCAGTGACGTGCATGACGTGTCCTCTCGTAGTTTCCTCGGCGTGGTGTGGGCGACCAGGTGGCCTTCGCGCATCAGCAACAAGTCGCCGCAGTGGTCGGCTTCATCCATCACGTGGCTGGACACCAGCAGCGTTGTGCCCGCATCTGCGAGATCGGTGAACTGCTTCCACAAGTCCACGCGCAGCACGGGATCCAGGCCGACGGTGGGTTCGTCGAGGACCAGCAGCTCGGGCTCGCTGACCAGTGCGCAGGCCAGTGACACCCGGGTGCGCTGGCCGCCGGACAGGTTGTTGCAGGTGGCGGTTCGGTGATCGGTCAGACCTACCCGTTCGATGGCGACGTCAGCGGCGTGGGCGTCGCAGCCGTACAGCGTGCCGAAATAGCGGACGTTGTCGATGACTCGCAAGTCGCCGTACACGGTCGGATCCTGCGGCACGTAGCCGACTCTGCGCCGCAGTGCCGCAGACCCGGCTGGCTGACCGAGCACCGTGACGGTGCCGGATGTCACGATCTGGGTTCCCACGATGCAGCGGATCAGCGTGCTCTTGCCGCAACCGGACGGACCGAGCAGGCCGGTGATGGTGCCCGCCGCAATCTGCACGGAGAAGTCGTGTAGGGCAGGCCGTTTGCCCCGGATCACCCGTAGGTGCTCGATACTGACGGCGGGGCTGTTGCCGCCTCGCGTTAATTCATCGCGTGATGAAGTCATCATATGATGAATAATTGACCTGTCGTCGGCCCGTGTCAAGAGGGGAGGCAGAATCGGTCCGATGAGCGCTTGCGGACCAGCCACAGAACTGCTGGTCGACCCGGTCGCGGCCGCCCGCCGACTGCTCGGTGCCACCATCACCGTGAGGGGGGTTAGCGCGGTGGTAGTCGAGGTCGAGGCCTACGGCGGCACTCCGGACGGTCCCTGGCCGGATGCCGCGGCGCACTCCTACCGCGGCCGCGGCGGTCGCAATGCCGTCATGTTCGGCCCTCCCGGAAGGCTGTACACCTACCGCAGCCACGGAATCCACGTCTGCGCCAACGTCGTGTGCGGCGCCGACGGCATCGCCGCGGCGGTCTTGATCAGGGCCTGCGCAATCGAGGACGGCGTGGATATCGCACGATCCCGGCGTGGTGCGGCGGTTCGCACTGTCGCGCTTGCCCGCGGACCGGGAAACTTGTGTTCGGCGCTGGGAATCAGCATGGACGACAATGGAATTGATGTCTTCGACGCGGACGGTACGGTGACGCTGCAGCTAAGCGCCCCGCTGACGGCGACCGCGGGTCCCCGGGTGGGTGTCAGTCAGGCCGCTGATCGACCATGGCGCTTGTGGCTGGCGGGTCGGCCGGAGGTGTCCGCATACCGTCGCAGTCCGCGGGCGCCGGCCCCCGGCGCCAGCGATTAGGTTGCTGGCTCCGACGCAGCACGATACGCAGGGTCGAGGCGGCGCACGGCGAACAGGAAGGTCAGGGCCACCAAGGGTGCAAGAATTCCGTAAACTGCGGCCGGAGTGGCCATTTCGGCGTTATTCAGCAGTTGCGGGCTCAGCGCGATGCCGACGGCGACTACGGCGTTGTGCAGGCCGATTTCCAGGCTGACGGCGATGGCCTGCGGTGGCGCGAGTCGCATCCAGCGCGGGGCGAGATAGCCGACCGTCAGGCTGATGGCGCAGAAGGTCAACACGGCCGCGCTCAGCACACCGAAGTTCTTGAATAGCGTTGTCCGCCCACCGGCGAGCCCCGCAACGACGGCGACGACCAGCAGCACGACCGCGGCGATTCGGACCGGCTTGTGAAGTTGTTGGGCCAGGTCAGGGAAACGGTGGCGGATCGCGACGCCGATCGCGGTGGGAATGAGCACGACTGCCACCACACCGGCGAATTTGCCGAACTGGAGCCCGATGAAGCGTCCCTCGCCCAGGAACCAGGTCATCGAGATCGCCAATATCGTCGGGATCGCAACGATGGACAGCACGGCGTTGATCGCGGTGAGCGTGAGATTCAGCGCGAGGTCCCCGTTGGCCAGGTGGCTCAGCACGTTGGCCAGCAATCCGCCCGGAGTTGCGGCCATCAGCATCAGGCCGACCGCGAGATTCGGCTCGAGATCCAAAACCTCGGCGATCAGCAGGCACAGCCCCGGGAGCAGGATGCATTGACACAGCAACGCCACCACCAGTGGGCGGCGCAGCTTGGCGGCCCGCTGGAAGTCGGCCACTGTGAGCGTGAGTCCGAGAGCGAGCATGACCGCAACAACGACCAGCGGAAAAAACCGATTGTCCATAACCCCCCGCAAATTACTCTACGGGCCGCCCCCCACAACGTGGTCGATGCCGCAGGTACGCGGGCTGACCCGGCTAGCCCGCTGGAATCAGCTTGAGCGGATCGCGGGCATCCAGCGCGCACGGCCCGGCCGCATCCTGCAAGACTCTCCAGCCATGGGTAACGAGTCTTCCGGGATCCTCGACGAACTGGGCTGGCGTGAGCTGATCGCGCAGTCCACCGACCTCGACGCGTTGGCCGCAGAAGCCACGCGCGGCCCGATGACCGTGTACGCCGGATTCGACCCCACCGCGGCCAGCCTGCACGCCGGGCACCTGGTGCCGCTGCTGGCGTTGCGCCGCTTTCAGCGTGCCGGCCACCGTCCCATCGTGTTGGCAGGTGGTGCCACCGGCATGATCGGCGATCCACGCGAAGTCGGTGAGCGCAGCCTCCACGAGGCGGACACGGTCGCCGAATGGGCCCAGCGGATCCGGGGACAGCTGGAGCGGTTCGTCGACTTCGACGACTCACCAACGGGCGCGATCGTCGAGAACAACCTGGAGTGGACCGGCGCGCTGTCAGCCATCGAGTTCCTGCGAGACGTCGGGAAACACTTCTCGGTAAACGTGATGCTGGATCGCGACACGGTGAAGCGCCGCCTGGACGGGGACGGAATCTCCTACACCGAGTTCAGCTACATGCTGCTGCAGGCCAACGACTACGTCGAATTACACCGCCGCCACGGTTGCACGCTGCAAATCGGCGGGTCGGATCAGTGGGGCAACATCATCGCCGGGGTGCGGCTGGTGCGCCAAAAGCTCGGTGCTTCTGTGCATGCGCTCACTGTCCCGCTGGTAACGGCGGCCGACGGCACCAAGTTCGGCAAATCCACCGGCGGCGGCAGCCTGTGGCTGGACCCGCAGATGACCAGCCCCTACGCCTGGTACCAGTACTTCGTCAACACGGCGGACGCCGACGTGATCCGCTACCTGCGGTGGTTCACCTTCCTCTCGGCCGACGAACTGGCCGAGCTGGAGCAGGCCACCGCAGAGCGTCCACAACAGCGCGCTGCCCAGCGTCGGCTCGCCACCGAACTCACCGTCCTGGTGCATGGCGAGGCCGCGGCCGAAGCAGTCGAGCACGCCAGTCGGGCGCTGTTCGGTCAGGGTGAGCTGGACCGGTTGGACGAGGCGACGTTGTCCGCGGCATTACGCGAAACGTCGGTCGCCGAACTGAAACCCGGTGACGCAGAAGGAATCGTCGATCTGTTGGTAGGTACCGGCCTTTCCGAAAGCAGGAAAGCGGCACGGCGCACGATCGGCGAAGGTGGCGTGTCGGTCAACAACATTCGCATCGGAAGCGACGAATGGACGCCGCAGCCTTCGGATTTCCTGCACGGCCGCTGGTTGGTGCTGCGCCGCGGAAAGCGGAACATCGCTGGAATAGCACGGATGTAGCCCGGACTCGTGCGTGACGGCGACCCGCAGGGACTGCAATTACCCTGCCGCACAGACAGATCCAGCGGGATCTCATCGCGAGGGGGAGGGGGTAGCGATGAGACCCCGCTGGGAGTCTGGGGTTTGGGTCACTCGGTTACGTTGGCAGCTGAGAGGCGGTCCTCATTTCTTGGGTTATGGTGTTGCCTTCGAGAACAATTCTCGGAGCCGACGGGCCCCGCTGGTATCCCACTTCCGGCCGAGTGCAGGGAGAAATCCTGTTCCTCCGGCGGTATGAGCGGGGTGTCCGCCGATTGGGGGACCGTGGCCGCGATAATCCCGCCCGCTGGTCTGGGCCACACCCAAAACGCGTTCGTGCGCAGACCTTTATCCCATCGTGTTGTGAATGTGACACTTGTTGAGCACTGTTGTCACGATGACCGCACCGGCGACCGCCCTGAGGTTTCTGGTGCTGGCCGCGGGCATATTCGGGGTGTCGGCCATGGTGGCTGCGCCGATACACGCTGACATGATGGGCAACGCATTCCTGAATGCATTGAACCAAGCAGGCATTCCCTATAGCCAGCCGACCACCGCGATTGCGATGGGTCGGTCCGTCTGTCCAATGGCGCTTCAACCCGGTGGAACATTTGATTCCATCGCCTCCGAGATGGCTGAAGTCACCGGCTTGTCGCGCGAGCGTGCGGCTGCGTTCACCATCGTCGCGATAGCGACGTACTGCCCCGCTTTGATATCGCCGATGCTGCCGCATCGGCTTCAGGCTTAGGGTCAGCCCAGCTACCACCCCAGCCACCGCTGCGGTAGCGCCGGTCGCCGTTGATTGTGAGCGCAGCAGCGGTACCCGTAACCTCTAGCGGGTGGTCGATGAAAGGCGCGGTCGTAGCAGTGAGCGGCGGCCCCAGTCGGCGTCCGGCGGCCCGCCGCGGCACTCGGGCCCGGGTCGGGCGCGACCGGCCCAACCGCAGGTCGATACCGCCCACTCCGGGCCGACGATTCCCGCCGAGATCGAGGCCAGGCAACTAGCGCCCGATGTGCGGCGTGACCTGAGCACCCTCGACAAGGCCACCGCCGACGCGGTTGCCCGCCACCTGGTCGCCGCGGGCGGTCTGCTCGACGAAGACCCCGAAGCCGCCCTGAGCCACGCGCGCGCGGCCCGGGCCCGGGCCAGCCGGATCGCCGCGGTTCGAGAGGCCGTCGCAATCGCGGCCTACCGCTGCGGTGACTGGGGTCAGGCGCTTTCCGAATTTCGTGCTGCGCGCAGGATGGGCAGCAAGTCCCCGTTATTGGCGCTGATCGCCGATTGCGAACGTGGTCTTGGCCGTCCGCAGCGGGCGATCGACTTAGCCCGGGGTCCCGAGGCGGCCCAACTCAGTGGTGACGACGCCGACGAATTGCGCATCGTCGCCGCTGGTGCCCGCGCCGACCTCGGACAGCTCGATCAGGCGTTGACCCTGTTGTCGACCCCGCAGTTGGACCCGGCCCGCACCGGTTCGACGGCTGCGCGGTTGTTCTATGCCTACGCGGACACGCTGTTGGCACTCGAACGTGGCGACGAGGCCCTGCAATGGTTCCTGCGTTCCGCAGCCGCCGACGTCGATGGCGTCACCGACGCCGAAGACCGGGTCAACGAACTTGGCTGACGCGAAAAGTGTTGCGCAGCAATATGACTGCCTGCTACTTGACCTGGACGGCACGGTCTTTCGTGGCCAACAGCCGACCGAGGGCGCCGTGGAGTCGCTGGACCAAATACAGAGCAGGAAGCTGTTCGTCACCAACAACGCCTCCCGCAGTGCCGACGATGTCGCCGCGCACCTGCGCGGACTCGGTTTCACCGCCGACAGCGAGGATGTCGTCACCAGCGCGCAGAGTGCGGCCCACCTGCTTGCCGCGCAGCTGCAACCGGGCTCGAAGGTACTGATAGTCGGCACCGAAGCGCTGGCCGACGAGGTCTCCGCAGCGGGGCTGCAGCCGGTCCGGAGCTTCGACGACCATCCCGACGCCGTCGTTCAAGGCCTCTCCAAGACCGTCGGCTGGTCCGACCTCGCCGAGGCCGCGCTGGCCATCCGGGCTGGCGCGCTGTGGGTGGCGGCCAACGTTGACCCCACGCTGCCCACCGAACGAGGCCTGTTGCCCGGCAACGGATCTCTGGTGGCCGCGTTGCGAGCGGCCACGGATGAGCAGCCCCAGGTGGCCGGCAAGCCGGGGCCGCAACTGATGAAGGACGCGGTGGGACGGGGCGATTTTCAGGCACCGCTGGTGGTCGGTGATCGACTGGACACCGACATCGAAGGCGCCAACGCCGCCGGACTGCCCAGTTTGATGGTGCTTACCGGGGTGAACTCCGTCCGCGACGCGGTGCACGCCGAGCCCGCGCAGCGGCCCACGTATATCGGTCACGACCTGCGGTCGTTGCATCAGGACGGCGAGCTGCTCAAGGTTCAACCACAGTCGGGCTGGCGGGTCGAAGTCGTGGATGAGACGGTAACGGTCACAGCGACCGGCGACCAGCAGGGGGACGATCTTTGCATCGTTCGCGCTGTCGCCAGCGCCATCTGGGACGCGTCGCCATCATCGGATGGTGAAGGCGGATTGAACATCGAAGCCGGTGACGATCAGGCCCGCGAGGCCTTGGACCGCTGGTCCCTGATGCGTGCCGATTGATCGGTGACTAGCGTAGGAATGCAATGACTATCGATCCTGACCAGATTCGCGCGGAAATCGAATCCCTGCTGGCCCAGCTGCCCGACGCGGCGGATGCCGCGGCCGGTCCGTCTCTCGATGAGCTCGAAGACATCGCCCGCCGCCTTTCCGAGGCGCATGACGTGCTGCTGCAGGCCCTGGAGTCGGCGGAGAAGGGCTGAGTGCGCGCATGCCACGGCGTGCCCGCGTTGACGCCGAGCTGGTCCGGCGGGGTCTGGCGCGCTCCCGTCAGCAGGCCGCGGAACTGATCGGCGCCGGCAGGGTGCGGATCGACGGCCTACCGGCGGTCAAGCCGGCCACCGCGGTCGCGGTCACCGCGGCGTTGACCGTCGCCGACGATGGCGAACGCTGGGTGTCGCGCGGAGCACACAAGCTGATCGGCGCGCTGGACGCGTTCGGGATTGCGGTCGAGGGCCGGCGTTGCCT
>JAVROG010000042.1:0-3656 GCA_032162865.1 Mycobacterium sp.
GGCGACGGCGCGGGGTGTCGGTGGCGTTCTCCGATACCGCCCCGCCGGCCCGGACCGGGTCGGTGAGTTCGGCCGCGCCGGTGCGGCCCAGGATCGCGAAGCGCTCATCGAGGGTGGCGATCACAACGCCGTCGCTCCCGGACACGGTGACCAACACCGGCACCACCCGACCCATGTCGGTGTCGTTGGCATCCGAAGCCGTTGCGGTGATGGTTAATTCGGCCGGACTGGTGGGTAGCTGACTGGCCAGTCGGACGGCGTGATCGAGGTGAACCAGGCTGAGCAGCCCTTCCACCACTGGCACACCGGCGGCAGTCGTCGCCGAACCGATCGCCGCGAAAACCGCGGGCCAGCACAGGCCCACGAGCGCGTCGGGAACGGTGGTGAGGCTGGGCGCCAGTGGCTCGCCGAAGGTGGCTGTCACTCCGGTGTGGTCGGCGACCCGCTCGGGGTCCCAGTCCACCGTGACCGTGGCCGTGCCATTTCGCACCGCAGGCAGTGACTCCGGCCCCTCGGCGCCGGCCGCGATGGCGAGCACCGAACGCATTGCGGCGGTGGCATCCTCGGTAGACACCACCGGGATGCCGCCGTCGACCGTGTTGGCGGGCAGGGTGAACAGGATGTCGATCCAGGTGCCTGACACCGGCACGCTGAGCACGACATTCTCTCCCCCGGCCTTGACCTGCAGCCTCGATCCGGTGGATGTGTGTGTGGCGGTGCGGTTTTCGTGTACCTGCCAGTCGCTGGGCTCGGCGATCCGGTGCACCGGGTTGGTCGCGGTGCGTCCGGCCCACAACACGTCGGCCGCGTCGAGCACCACGGCCAGCGGTCCGCGGACGTCGGCACGACCCAGCCGGCGCGACGTGACGTCCTTTGGCTCCGCACCGCCGCCGAGCACCTCGTCGATAGCGGCCTGCTCGAATCGGTCCAGCAATTCTCCGACGGGTTCATCCAGCAGCGTGATGCCGGCCACCGCCGCGGGGCCGGGGATGATGCAGACCTGGTCGGCGTCATAGCGGGCGTCGTGCGCCTGCCACAGCGAATCGCTGCGCCACCAGCGCCGGACGTCCTTGTCGATGACCGGCACGAAATTGACCGGTTTCCCGAGTGTCTTGCACAGGGTGACAAAGAACGGCGCGTCCGCCGGATGCAACTGGACGGTCTGGGCGTCCGGGTAGTTGGCGATCAGGGTGGCGATGGCCTGCTCGGGGTCCTCCAGCAGCGCTAGCCCGGTGGAACCGGAAAACAGGGTCTCGATCGGGCCGAAATCGTTTGCATGCAAACGTGCTTCGGCACGCTTCAGCATCTCTTCGAAGCGGTCGCGCCAGGTGTCGGCCAGCCAGAGGCTGCCCGGTGCGGCCGTGTCGGCGGTCGAATTGCCTTCCCCGATGGCCAGTTCGAGGTAGCGCTGCAGCCACTGCAGGTAGGTCATCTCCCCGACGTCGCCGAAATACGGCTTGGCGGTGTTGGCCATTGCGGCGATGATTTCTTCGCGACGTTCCGCGACCGCGTCCGCGTCGCCGGCGACCTCGTCGAGCAACTGCCCGCAGCGCGAGGCGCTGTTGTCGATCTCATGGATGTCCGCGCCGAGTTGGCTGCGGCTGGAAGCCATGCCACCGTCGGCTTTTCCAGCGCTGATCCACTGGTCAGTGCCTTGGGTGTCGACCAGCATCCGCTTGACCGAGGGCGAGGTGGTTGCCTCCAGCGTCGCCATCGCCGCTGTGCCCACCAGGATGCCGTCGATCGGCATCAACGGGAAGCCATAGGCCTGCGACCAGCGCCCGGACAGGTATTCCGCGGCGCGTTCCGGGGTGCCGATGCCGCCACCGACGCAGACGGTGATGTTCGCCCGCGAGCGCAGCTCCGAGTAGGTCGCCAACAACAGATCGTCGAGGTCCTCCCAGGAGTGGTGGCCTCCGGCACGCCCACCCTCGACGTGCATGATCACCGGCTTGGTGGGCACCTCGGTCGCGATACGGATCACCGAGCGGATCTGCTCGATGGTTCCGGGCTTGAAAACGACGTGGCTGATCCCGATGTCGTTGAGCTCTCCGATCAGCTCGACGGCGTCCTCCAGGTCCGGGATGCCCGCGCTGACCACCACGCCGTCGATCGCCGCGCCGGACTGGCGGGCCTTCTGCACCAGCCGCTTGCCCCCCAGCTGCAGCTTCCACAGGTAGGGGTCCAGGAACAGCGCGTTGAACTGATAGGTGCGACCGGGCTCGAGCAATCCGCCCAACTGCGCAACGCGGTCGGCGAAGATCTCTTCGGTGACCTGACCGCCGCCGGCCAACTCGGCCCAGTGCCCCGCATTGGCCGCCGCGGCGACGATCTTGGCGTCAACGGTGGTCGGGGTCATGCCGGCCAGCAGGATCGGTGACCGGCCGGTGAGCCGGGTGAACTTGGTCGACAGCTTCACCCTGCCGTCGGGCAGGCGAACGGCTGTCGGGGCGTAGCTGGACCAGGCCCGGGCCACCTCTGGAGTGGCTCCGACGGTGAACAGGTTGCGCTGCCCGCCGCGGGTAGCCGCGGGCACGATGCCGATTCCGAGACCCCGGATCACCGGCGCGGTCAGCCGGGTCAAGATGTCGCCGGGACCAAGGTCGAGAATCCAGCGCGCACCGGCGTCGTGCACCTGGGTGATCTCGTCGACCCAGTCGACCTTCCTCACCAGGATCGCGTTGGCCAGCTCGCGCGCCAGCTCGACGTCCAGGCCCACCTTTTCGGCCCAACCGCCGACAATGTCGATGCCGTCGGCCAGCCGCGGGGTGTGAAAGCCCACCTCGACCCGCACCGGCTCGAAGACCGGCGCGAATACATCGCCGCCACGAATCTTGCCCTTGCGGTCGGCTTCTTCTTTCTCGGAAATCTGGTCGCAGTACAGCTCGAAGCGGGACAACTGCTCTGGGGTCCCGGTGATGACCACCGAGCGGCGGCCATTGCGGATGGACAGCACCGGCGGAAGCACGGTGCGGACGTCCTGGGCGAACTCGTCGAGCAACCGGCCGATCCGCTCGGGGTCGGCATTGGTGACCGACACCATCGGCGGGCGATCTCCCAGGATCGAGATGCCGCGTCGCCGGGCGACAAGTGTTCCGGCGGCACCGACTAGCTGGGCTATGGCGAACAGCTCTACATCGCGTGCGCCACCGGACTTCAGCGCCTCGACTGCCAGCACACCTTGTGAATGCCCCGCCACGGCTACCGGCGGGTTTTCCAGGAGGTCCATGCCCTGGCGGGCCAACGCACGGATGGCCGCAACCTGGGTGAGTAGCACCCCGGGTACCGACACCGCGGCAGACGTCAGGTGCTTTTCCGATGGGATGGGATCTTCAGCAGCCAGGGCGCGGACCCAGTGCAGCGGCTCGAAGCCGATCGGACGCACCACCACCAGCTCTTTGGCCACCGGCTCGAGCAGCAGCTCGACCTCGCCGACCAGCGTCGCCAACTCGGATTCGATCCCGGCCCCGGAGACCAGTTCTTCCAGCGTTTCCAGCCAGGCGCTGCCCTGACCACCAAAGGCCACGGCGTAGGGCTCACCGGCCGTTAGGCGATCTACCATCGCACGGGCCTTTTGTGGCCCACTGCCGTCGCGGTCTGCGGACACCCGGTCATGCTCGTGGATCGTCACCTTATATCTCCCTACATGCGTTTCT
>JAVROG010000043.1:0-17379 GCA_032162865.1 Mycobacterium sp.
AGGCTTCGCTTGACGCGTTCGCGGCACAGTGCGCCGCCATGGCCTGTGCGCTGGGTCCCGATCCGAAGGGCGCCGTCAGAGCGTTGCTGACGACCGCGCGCAGCGGTCAGGGGCTGGGCCGGGTGTCCCTGGCCTCAATCACCGGCGCCATCACCACCGCGTTGGGTTTTCCCGTCGGCGACGGCGCCAGCAACACCACGAACCTGGCCAATGCCCTGGTGGCGGCGCGTTCTGGCGACATGAACCCGCTGAACAACCTGATCAACCGCACCGCGGTCACCCAGGACAGCGACGGCCAGTTCATCAATACCTGCAGCGACGCGGTGAACCGGCCCACCCCGGACCGGGTTCGCGAGCTGGTGGTGGCCTGGGCCAAGCTCTATCCCCAGTTCGGCACGGTGGCGGCGCTCGACCTGATCAAGTGCGTGCACTGGCCCACTGGTTCGGCACCACAGGCGCCGAAGGAACTGAAGGTCGACGTGCTGTTGCTCGGCGTGCAGAACGACCCGATCGTCGGCAACGAAGGCGTCGCAGCAACGGCGGCCACCGTCATCAACTCGAGGGCCGCCAGCAAGCGGGTGATGTGGCAGGGCATCGGCCACGGTGCCAGCATCTACTCAGCGTGCTCGGTGCCGCCGCTCGTCGGCTACCTCGACAGCGGCAAGCTCCCCGGAACCGACACTTACTGTCCCGCCTGACGGTTCACCTGCGTTCCCTCCGGTGTACGGTGCGCTGGTGACGGCAGCTGACTCGACCAGAAGCGGCCTGCGCGAATCCGTGCATGCCGCATTCCGTCCCGGCCCGCAGAGCACCGCATCCATCCTGCGGGCAGTGCTATGGCCGGTGGCCATCCTGTCGGTATTGCACCGCAGCATTGTGCTCACCACCAACGGCAACATCACCGACGACTTCAAGCCGGTCTACCGCGCGTCGCTGAATTTCCGTCAAGGCTGGGACATCTACAACGAGCACTTCGACTACGTCGACCCGCACTACCTCTACCCGCCCGGCGGCACGTTGCTGATGGCACCATTCGGCTATCTGCCGTT
The DNA here is from genome assembly GCA_032162865.1 of Mycobacterium sp. Lineage (GTDB taxonomy): Bacteria > Actinomycetota > Actinomycetes > Mycobacteriales > Mycobacteriaceae > Mycobacterium. The sequence goes on from JAVROG010000043.1 coordinate 1,050, forward strand.
CGCGCCGTCGCGCTACCTGTTCATTTCGATCAACACCGTGGCCATCCTGCTCGCCGCCTACCTGCTGCTGCGGATGTTCAACTTCACGCTGTCCTCGGTGGCCGCCCCGGCGCTGATTCTGGCCATGTTCTGCACCGAGACCGTCACCAACACGCTGGTGTTCACCAACATCAACGGCTGCATTCTGCTGTTGGAGGTGCTGTTCCTGAAATGGCTGCTGGATGGGCGAGCCAGTCGTCAATGGTGGGCCGGTATGGCCATCGGCCTGACGCTGGTGCTCAAACCACTACTCGGTCCGCTGTTGCTACTGCCGTTGCTCAACCGGCAGTGGCGGGCGTTGGCCACCGCATTTCTGGTTCCCCTGGTCATCAACCTGGCTGCGCTGCCGCTGGTTCCGCACCCGATGGACTTCGTCACCCGCACGCTGCCCTACATCCTGGGCACCCGCGACTACTTCAACAGCTCGATCGAGGGCAACGGCGTGTACTTCGGCCTGCCCACCTGGCTGATCATCGGGCTGCGGGTGTTGTTCACCGCGATCGCCATCGGCGCATTGTGGCTGCTGCACCGCTACTACCGGACCCGCGACCCGCTGTTCTGGATCACCACATCCGCGGGCGTGCTGCTGCTGTGGTCCTGGCTGGCGATGTCGCTGGCCCAGGGCTACTACTCGATGATGCTGTTCCCGTTCCTGATGACGATCGTGTTGCCCAACTCGGTTCTGCGCAACTGGCCCGCCTGGCTGGGGATCTACGGCTTCATGACGCTGGACCGCTGGTTGCTCTTGAACTGGATGCGGTGGGGACGGGCCCTGGAATATCTGAAAATCACCTATGGCTGGTCGCTACTGCTGATCGTGACGTTCACCGTGCTCTACTTCCGCTACCTGGACGCGAAGGCCGAGAACCGGTTGGACGACGGCATCGATCCCGCGTATCTGACTGCCAGCCAGGACCGCGCTAGCGTGGAGGCATGACCTCCTCTGATACGTCGCGTCCCAAGCTCGAACTATCCGACGACGAGTGGCGCAAAAAACTCAACCCGCAGGAGTTCCAGGTGTTGCGCCGTGCAGGCACCGAGCGGCCTTTCGTTGGCGAGTACACAGACACCAAGACCCAGGGCATCTACCAGTGCCGGGCTTGCGGCACCGAATTGTTCCGCAGCACCGAGAAATTCGACTCCCACTGCGGCTGGCCGTCATTTTTCGACCCGTCGAGTTCCGATGCGGTGATCCTGCGTCCCGACCATTCGATGGGCACGACTCGCACCGAGGTGCTGTGCGCGAACTGCCACAGCCACCTGGGCCACGTATTCTCAGGCGAGGGTTACCCGACGCCGACGGACCAGCGCTACTGCATCAACTCGATCTCGCTGCGATTGGTCCCTGACAGCGCCTAGCGCTGCCCCGCACGTCGCGACACTGACACCACGTACACGACTCGCCGAGGCGGGGGTGGATTCGGTGTCGACGATGGCGTCAGGAGAGGCCGCCGCCTAGTCCACCCGAGTGGCGTGCACTTCCCAGAACGGCGCGTGCACCCTGCCGTTGACCAACCACGGCTCCATCGCCCGGTACCGCTCCTGCAGTTCCTGCGTCTGCTCGGCCATGTCGGGGTTGCGCGCGGCCATCATCTCGATCGACTCGGCGCTGATGTTGATCTGATAGGTGGTCGTCCCCAGATAGGTGATCTCCCAACCCCCGCGCGGAAGCACCTGACGAAAGTCGTCCTGAGACAACGACCGCAGCATCTTGAATCCGTTGATGTCGTGCTCGCCGAACTCGAACATGTACAGCCGCGCCCCTGGTCGCGTAGCCCGACGCAGCGCCTGCACATAGGACGTCTGCAATTCTGGTGCGGTGCTGAACGTATGGTAGAACGCGCAGTCCACGACGGTGTCGAACCGGTTGTCCAGGCCGTCCAACTTGGTCGCGTCGGCCACCTGGAAATCCACCGATACCCCGGCCTGCTGGGCGTTCTCGCGGGCACGGTCGATCGCGGTGGCCGATCCGTCGACACCGGTCGCCGAAAAGCCCTGCGACGCGTAATAGATCGCGTGGTGGCCGGGACCGGTGCCCGGGTCGAGCACCTCACCTCTGATGGCCCCGACCGCGACGAGCTGTTGGACGACCGGTTGCGGACCGCCGATATCCCACGGGGTCGCGGCGGGCAAGCCGTGCGTGACTCGATCGTCGCGATACATCTCTTCGAAGCGGGTGGGATCTGTCGGATCGAGTGTCACGGCAGCGCATTCACCAACTGCTCGACCGGCACCCGGGGCCCGGTGAAGAACGGCGTCTCCTCGCGGGTGTGCCGTCGGGCGTCGGTGGCCCGCAGTTCCCTCATCAAGTCCACGATGCGATCCAGCTCGGGGGCCTCGAAAGCCAGGATCCATTCGTAGTCGCCGAGAGCGAAGGCCGGCACCGTGTTGGCGCGCACGTCCTTGTACTCGCGGGCGGCCATGCCGTGCTCGGCGAGCATGCGTCGGCGTTCCTCGTCGGGTAGCAGGTACCACTCGTAGGACCGCACAAAGGGATACACGCAGATGTAGTTGCCGGCGTCCTCACCGGCCAGAAACGCCGGGATATGGCTTTTGTTGAACTCCGCCGGCCGGTGCAGCGCCACACTGCTCCACACGGGCGTGCATGCCCGGCCCAGGGTGGTGGTGCGCCGGAAATCGGCATAGGTCGCCTGCAGTGGCTCGACGCGTTCGGCGTGGGTCCAGATCATGAAGTCGGCGTCCGCGCGCAGACCCGCGACGTCGTAGAGGCCGCGCACCACCACGCCGCGTTCTTCCTGCTGCTTGATGAAGGTGGCGGTCTCGTCGACCACCTCTTCCCGCCCTCCCCGGCCGAGCTCACCGGGCCGCACCGAGAAGACCGAAAACATCAGGTAGCGAATCGTTGCGTTCAGGGCGTCGAAGTCGAGGCGTGACATGGCACCTATCGTGCCACTTGCCCCTTCAACGCCTCGACGACGCTGGTGACGGCCTTGCCTGCGGCCCCCACACAGGCAGGTACGCCGATTCCATCGAGATAGCTGCCCGCCACGGCCATGGTCGGGGGCAGCCCCGCCCGCAGTTCGGCAATCAGCTCGGCGTGACCGGGTCCGTACTGGGGCATGGCGTCGATCCAGCGCTGCACGCGGGCGTCGAGGAGCTCGACCGCCAGCCCGAACACGTCGACCAGGTCGCTCAACGCCCATCCCAGCAGGTCGTCATCGGACGCGCGGACGGCCAGGTCGTCACCGAACCGCCCGAAGGACAGCCGCAGCAATTGCACGTCCCCACCCGTGCCCCATTTGCGTGACGACAGCGTTATTGCCTTGGCGCGCAACGGTTCGCCGCTGGCAACCAGCACACCCGAGGACTGCGGGAATGCCGTGTCGGCCGGTACGGCGAGCGCCAGCACCACCGCCGAGGCGGTCACTATCCGGCGGGCGGCCTTGGCGGTGCGCGGCGCCAGGAGCGGCACCAACCGCGCGACCTGCGCGGCCGGGACGGCCAAAATCACCGCATCGGCGTGCCAGTCGCCGCCGGTCTCGTCGCGCAGTGTCCAGCCAGATGTCCCGCCTGGTTCGATCGTGCTCACCCCGGTGCGAACCCAGCGGATCCGACTCCGCGCGGCGAGTTCATCGAGCAACACCTGGTAGCCGCCCGCCAGGGAGCCGAACACCGGTCCGCTGTTGGTCGGCGGCAAGCCGCTACGGACCGCGTCGGTCAGGCTGGCGGCGCCGCGGTCGAGGGCGGCCGCGACGCTGGGTACGGCCGCCCGCAACCCGATCGTCGCCGCCGAACCTGCGTACACCCCACCCAGCAGTGGATCCACCGAACGGGCGACCACCTGCTCGCCGAATCGGTCGGCCACCAACTCGGCCACCGCGGGATCGCTGCCCTGGCTCCAGTTCAGCGCCCGTCCGGGCTCGGCCTCGATACGCGCGATGGTGGCGTCATCGACCAGACCGGCCACCGACGCGGCCGACGACGGGATGCCGGCCACGGTTTCCGACGGCAGCGGGTGCAGCCGTTGTCCGCTGTAGAGCAACGGGCGCACACCGGTTGTGGTTTGTTGGCGATCGGACAGGCCCAGCTCGGCCAGCAGCGCCGGCACCTCGGGCCGACGCTGCACGAACGCTTCGGCCCCGACATCCATCGGCTGGCCGCCCACCAGCTCGGTGCGCAACACCCCGCCCAGCCGGTCGGCCGGGTCGAACAACGTGATGCTGGCGTCGTCACCGACCGCCAGCCGCAACCGATAGGCCGCCGTCAGTCCCGAAATACCGCCGCCGACAACGCAATACGAGTGGGTCACAGCGAGTGGACCAAGGCCACCAGATCGGTCAGCACACCGGGATCGGTCTCGGGCAGCACTCCGTGGCCGAGGTTGAAGACGTGCCCGGCCGCACCCGCGTCCACGGCGCGACGCCCGTCGTCGACGATGGCGCGCGCGGCGCGTTCCACCACCGGCCAGCCCGCCAGGACCACCACCGGATCGAGGTTTCCCTGCAAGGCCGTACCGGGTTGCACCCTGCCCGCGGCGTCGCTCAGTGAGGTCCGCCAGTCCACTCCGACGACACGGGCACTGCCCGGTCGCACCGCCTCCGACATCGCGCCCAGCAGTTCGGCGGTCCCGACGCCGAAATGCGTCATCGGAACGCCATGCTCGGCGAGCTCAGCGAACACCCGGGCACTGTGCGGCAGCACGAACTGGCGGTAGTCGGCCAGCGACAGCGTCCCCGCCCAGGAGTCGAACAGCTGGATCGCGTCCACTCCGGCGGCTATCTGGCCCCGCAAAAACGCGATGGTGAGTTCGGCCAGCTTGGTCATCAACGCATGCCAGCTCGCCGGTTCGGCCAGCATCATCGCTTTGGTGCGGGCATGGTGGCGGCTCGGACCGCCCTCGACCAGGTAGGACGCCAACGTGAACGGCGCCCCGGCGAAACCGATCAGCGGAACATCGCCAAGCGCGTCGACCAACAGCGACACCGTCTCGAAAATGGGCTGAACCGCTTGCAGGTCAAGGGGTTTCATGGCCCCGATGTCGGCGGAGGTGCGCACCGGGTCGGCGATCACCGGCCCGACGTCGGGGACTATGTCCAGATCGATGCCGGCGGCGCGCATCGGCACCACGATGTCGGAGAACAGGATCGCCGCGTCGACGCCGTAGCGACGGATCGGCTGCAGGGTGATCTCGCACGCCAATTGCGGCTCGAAACAAGCCGCCAACATGCTGGTTTGTTCACGCAATGCCCGGTATTCGGGCAGCGAACGACCGGCTTGGCGCATAAACCACACCGGCACCCGACTGGGTTTGCGGCCGGCGACCGCGGCCAGATAGGGCGACTCCGGGAGGTCGCGACGCGTATGCACTGAAGTATTCACTAGCTGCAATGCTGCCAGAAGGTCAGCAGGGCACCGCTGCTGCGTAACATCGGGCTCGATGTCCAAGACGCCCGCACGATATGACGACTTCCCCAGCCTGCGCTGCGAACCCAGTGAGAACGGCGTATTGAACCTTGTTCTCGATGCGCCCGGTCTCAATTCAGTAGGCCCACAGATGCACCGCGACCTGGCCGACATCTGGCCGGTGATCGATCGCGACCCCCAGGTCAAGGTGGTCCTGGTCCGCGGTGAAGGCAAAGCATTTTCCTCGGGTGGCAGCTTCGACCTGATCGACGAGACGATGGGCGACTACGAGGGTCGGATCCGGATCATGCGCGAGGCCCGCGATCTGGTGCTGAATCTGGTGAATTTCGACAAACCAGTGGTATCGGCCATCAGGGGTCCAGCTGTCGGCGCCGGCCTGGTGGTGGCGTTGCTCGCCGACGTTTCGGTGGCTGGCCGGACGGCGAAGATCATCGACGGCCACACCAAACTCGGTGTTGCGGCCGGTGACCACGCCGCGATCTGCTGGCCGCTGCTGGTCGGCATGGCGAAGGCCAAGTACTACCTGCTGACCTGTGAGCCGCTTTCCGGCGAAGAAGCCGAACGCATCGGCCTGGTCTCCATCTGCGTCGACGACGACGAGGTGCTGTCCACCGCAACGCGCTTGGCCGACAATCTGGCCGCCGGCGCGCAGCACGCTATCCGCTGGACGAAGCACAGCCTCAATCACTGGTACCGCATGTTCGGACCCGCCTTCGAAACATCGCTCGGCCTGGAATTCATCGGGTTCAGCGGTCCCGACGTGCGCGAAGGACTGGCCGCGCACCGCGAGAAGCGCCCCGCGCGGTTTATTGACGCAGGTGACAGCTGAGGGCCAGTTCGGCGCGCCTGATTTCGCCTCTCGGACGAGGGGTCTACCGTCGGTGTCTGTGACAGGCGCCGACGACGATGCAAAGCGCAGCGATGCTGAGGAGCGGCGCTCATGACCGCAGCCGAACCGGCACCATTCCGCGAAGCGGTAGCAGCGATGAATGCTGTCACCGTGCGGCCGGAGATCGAGCTCGGCCCCATTCGCCCACCGCAGCGCCTGGCGCCGTTCAGCTACGCGCTGGGAGCCGAGGTCAAGCACCCGGATCTCGAAATCGTCCCCGAGCAGACTGAGGGCGACGCCTTCGGCAGGTTGATCCTGCTGTACGACCCCGAGGGTTCCGACGCGTGGGACGGCACCATCCGCCTGGTCGCCTACATCCAGGCGGACCTTGACTCGCACGAGGCGATCGACCCGCTGCTGCCGGAAGTGGCGTGGAGTTGGTTGTCCGAGGCGCTGGAAACGCACCCCGAACACATGACCGCGCTCGGCGGAACCGTCACCGCCACCACGTCGGTGCGCTACGGCGACATCTCCGGTCCGCCGCGCGCACATCAGTTGGAGCTGCGGGCGTCATGGACGGCCACTACACCCGAGGTGGGCAGTCACGTCCAGGCGTTCTGCGATGTCCTCGAGCACGCCGCAGGCCTGCCGCCGGCGGGTGTCACCGACCTGAGTTCACGGTCCCGCGCCTGACATGTGCCCCGACCCGTCTCCCGCGGAGGCTGATCCATCGGGCAGCACGGACCCCCCGGAATCCCAAGCCCCGCTGCTGCAGCATCCGGCCGACGGGATGCCGGAATTGTCCGTCACCGCCCACCAGATCGCGTCGGCCGCAGAACAGCTCGACCGCGGGCACGGGCCGTTCGCCGTGGACGCCGAACGAGCCTCGGGGTTTCGCTACTTCAACCGGGCCTACTTGATCCAGATCCGGCGGTCCGGTGCCGGCACTGTGCTCATCGACCCGGCCAGCCACGGCGGTGACCCACTGACCGTGCTGCGGCCGGTCGCCGACGTGCTCAGCCAGGATGAATGGATCCTGCACTCCGCCGACCAGGATCTGCCCTGCCTGGCCGAGGTCGGCATGCGGCCCCCGGAGCTTTATGACACCGAACTCGCCGGCCGCCTGGCCGGCTTTGATCGGGTCAACCTGGCGACCATGGTCGAGCGACTGCTCGGCCAGAGATTGGCCAAGGGCCACGGTGCTGCCGATTGGTCCAAACGACCGTTGCCTCCGGCCTGGCTCAACTACGCCGCCCTCGACGTGGAACTGCTGATCGAACTGCGCGCGGCGATCTCCGAGATCTTGGCCCAGCAAGGCAAAAGCAGTTGGGCCGCAGAGGAATTCGAATATCTGCGGACGTTCGAGGACAGAGCTGCCACGGCCGGGCGGCGCGACCGCTGGCGGCGAACGTCGGGCATTCACCGAGTGCACGACCGTCGGGGGCTGGCAGCGGTCCGCGAATTGTGGACCACACGCGATCAGATCGCCCAGCGCCGCGACATCGCGCCGCGCCGAATCCTGCCGGATTCCGCCATCATCGACGCCGCGATGGCCGACCCCCAGTCGGTCGACGACCTGGTTTCGCTGCCCGTATTCGGCGGGCGCCACCAGCGCAGAAGCGCTGCGATGTGGCTGTCGGCGCTGGAGGCTGCCCGGCGGAACCAGGATCCGCCGCAGGTGACCGACGCGCCGAACGGGCCACCGCCGCCGGCGCGGTGGAGCAGGCGCAAACCCGATGCGGCAGCGAGGCTGGAAGTGGCTCGTGCGGCGTTGTCGGAGCTGTCGCAGCTGGTGGGGGTTCCCACGGAGAACCTGGTCTCACCCGACCAGGTACGCCCGTAGTGCTGGGAATGGGACGCTCTGGGGATCGGCACCACCGACCCGGTCGCCATCACCGAGGAATACCTCTCCACCGGTCAGGCCCGGCCCTGGCAGCGCGAGCTTGTCGTTCCCGTTCTGGCTGCGGCGATGATACGGGCCCCGCGGACCGACGCTGAATCCGACGACTAGTCGAGGCGCTCGCTGATCTCGGTCTGCTCCGCCGACGAAGTCGCCAGCGCCGCAACCCAACCCGTGATCCGTCGGGCCACATCCTGGTCGGTGAGCCCCAGGTCGGCCAGCACCTCGCCACGCGACGCGTGCTCGTAGAAGTCCTGCGGCAGTCCGATGTCGCGGCACGGGATATCGATCTCCGCGCCGCGCAGCGCTGCCGATACCGCCGAAGCCACACCACCGGCCATCCCGTTGTCCTCCATGGTGACTACCAGCTTGTGCTGCAGCGCCAACTCGCGCACCACCTCGGGGACCGGCAACGCCCAGCGCGGGTCGATCACCGTCACGCCGATCCCCTGGTTGTGCAGCCGCTTCGCCACGCTCAACGCCATCGACGCGAACGCACCGATGGCCAAAAGCAACACGTCGGTGTGCAACCCGCCGGCGGGGACCGCGAGCACATCAACACCGGCTCGTCGCTCTAGGGCCGGAATATCTTCACCCACATCACCTTTGGGGAAACGGATGGCCGTCGGCCCATCATTAATGTCGAGAGCTTCGGCGAGTTCCTCCCGCAGCCGGGTGGCGTCGCGGGGCGCGGCCACCCGCATGCCAGGCACGATGCCGAGAATGGACAGGTCCCACATGCCGTTATGGCTGGGGCCGTCACTGCCCGTGACCCCTGCCCGGTCTAGCACCATGGTGACGGGCAGCTTGTGCAACGCCACGTCCATCATGACCTGGTCGAACGCCCGGTTCAGGAACGTCGAATAGATCGCCACCACTGGGTGCATCCCACCCATCGCCAGCCCGGCGGCCGATGTCATCGCGTGCTGCTCGGCGATGCCGACGTCAAACAACCGGTCCGGGAACACTTCTCCGAACGCCGACAACCCCGTGGGACCGGGCATCGCCGCGGTGATCGCCACGATGTCACGGCGCCGATGACCATGGGCGATCAGCGCCTCGGCGAACGATGCCGTCCAGCCGGGACCTGCCACCTTGGTGGCCAGGCCGGTATGCGGGTCGATCGGAACCGTGGAGTGCATCTGCTCGGCTTCGTCGGCTTCGGCGGGGCCGTAACCCATCCCCTTGCGGGTGGCGACGTGCACGATCACCGGGGCGCCGAAGTTGCGGGCGCTGCGCAGCGCGACCTCTACCGCCCGCTCGTCGTGGCCGTCGACTGGGCCGACGTACTTCAGCCCGAGGTCGGTGAACAACAGCTGCGGCGACAGGGAGTCCTTGATGCCGGCTTTGACGCTGTGCATGAAGTGATAGGCGACCTCACCGACCATCGGCACCGACCGCATGGCGATGCGGCCGCGCTCGAGCAACTGTTCGTAGGCCGGCTGTAACCGCAACATGGCCAAGTGGTCCGCCACGCCCCCGATCGTCGGGGCGTAGCTGCGGCCGTTGTCGTTGACGACGATGATCACCGGCCGATGCGAGGCGGCGATGTTGTTCAGCGCCTCCCAACACATGCCGCCGGTGAGCGCGCCGTCCCCGACCACCGCAACCACATGCCGATTGCGGTGCCCGGTCAGCTCGAAGGCCTTGGCCAGGCCGTCGGCGTAGGACAACGCCGCGCTGGCATGGCTCGACTCCACCCAGTCGTGCTCGCTCTCGGCCCGGGACGGATAGCCCGACAGCCCGCCCTTCTTACGAAGGCTTTCGAACTCCTGGGCGCGACCGGTCAGCATCTTGTGGACGTAGGCCTGGTGACCGGTGTCGAAGATGATCGGATCGTGTGGCGAATCGAACACGCGGTGCAGGGCAAGCGTCAATTCCACGACGCCGAGGTTCGGGCCAAGGTGTCCCCCCGTGGCAGCAACCTTATGAATCAGGAACTCACGGATCTCGCGCGCAAGGTCGCGGAGTTGCAATTGGGAAAGGTGCTGCAGATCAGCGGGCCCGCGGATCTGTTCGAGCATCCAGTCAGTCTACGCAGCGGGTGCAAGAGCAGCGCGGTGAGCGACTCGCGACGAGTGTCGTTGGCCTACGCGGGGTCGAACAGTGCCACCAAGGTGTGACGCAGTTCGGGATCTGCCAGGACGACGACCTCGTCGCCGGCCTGAAGTTCGGTGTCGCCACGTACCGGCACCAGGCCGGTGGTGCGGACGACGATGCTCACCCAGATGTCACCGGCACGGTCACCGAGAGCCTCGATTGTGCACCCCTCGGCACCAGACCCGGGAGCGACGTGCAGCCGGTGGACCCCCTCCGGTTCGTCCTGGAGCCGGACACCTATCTCCCATGGCTGGGTCTCCACGGTGCGCATGGGCAGGCGCAACAGTGTTGCAACACCAGCCACCGAGCTGCCCTGCACCAGAACTGAGAATGCGACGACGACGACCACGATGCCGTATAGGCGTTCGGCGTCGGCGATGTGGGCGGCCCGAAGGAACTCGCCCAGCAGGATCGGCACCGCACCCTTGAGTCCGGCGAAGAGGATGAAGACGCGTTCATTTCGCTCCAGTTGCACAGGAACCAGGCAGGCACCCACCGCTAACGGCCGAACCACCGCTGTCAGGACCACGCCGAGGACGAGTCCGGGAATCCACACATCGGGATGGGCAAGAACGCGGAGGTCGACGGTTAACCCCAGCACAGCAAACGCCACTATTTCGGCCAAGCCGGCCAGCGCAGCATGGAATCGCTTGATTTCCGGCTTGTAGGGTGCGCGAGCATCGCCGATCATGATGCCGGCGGCGAACACCGCCAGAAATCCCGAGCCGTGCGCAAGCGTGGCGATGCCGTACAGCATCAGGCAGGCTGCCAAGGTTCGTAGCGAATAGAGACCTTCGCTGGGCAACGCCACGCGGCGCATGAACACGAGCAGGGCGCGGCCACCGATCACCCCGACGGCCACCCCGATCCCCATTTGCAGAACGAATTGGATTCCCACGCTGGCGAAGCCGGCCGCACTGAGACCACCCGCGGCGATCAGGCTGGCCATCAACGAAATGCCGACCGGATCATTGGCACCGGACTCGCCCTCGAGGATGGTGCTGCTGCGACCGGCAATCTCCCGTTTGCCCAGGACCGAGAAAACCACGGCCGGATCAGTGGGCGCCACCGCCGTGGCCACGAGCACCGCCGCGTACCAGTTGATTCCGCATGCGTAGTGCAGTATCCCCGCCGCACCGGCGGCGGTGAGGAAGGTGCCCACGACACCGACCGAAAGAATGGGAACCGCCGCCGCACGGAATCGCGACGGCCCGATGTGCATACCGCCGTCGAACAACACCAACACCAACGCGATGGTGAGCACGTGCTCTACCGTCCGTTCGGACGGTGGACGCACCGCCGGCACGGCGTGCACCGCCACCGCGGCTCCGACCAGCACGAGCAGGGCCACCGGGACTTTCACCCGCTCGGTGAGACGGTTCGCTAGCACCGCAACCAGACCGACGGCACTGGAGAACAAGATGATCAACGCGTACCGGGCGGTCTCGTTCACGATTTCGGCCTATGCCCCTTTCGATCGGTCGATAACGACATCGCCGACCAGACTTCCCGGCACACCGCGACGGAGTCTAGCTCCTCGCGAGAATTCGCTCAGGTGTGTTTGGCGAGGACGCCCTTTCTACCGAATCAGCAATGCAACGCACTCGACATGATGGGTCAATGGGAACGCATCGAACACCGTTATCTGCTCCACGGCATAGCCGTGACCCCGGTACAGACCGATATCGCGGGCGAAAGATGCTGCTTCACAACCGATATGAACCACACGTGGCACTTCGGCGGCAGCCAGCAAGTCGATCACGTCGCGTCCAGCGCCAGATCGCGGCGGGTCCAGCACCGCTACCTCGGCACGGGTGTCTTGGGCCGCCACACCGCGGCGCACGGAATCGGTGCGGACGTCGACCTGCGGCAGATCAGCCAACGCGGCACGCGCTGCGCCCGACGCCCCCCGCGCGGTGTCGACAGTCAGCACCCGACCCGACTCCCCCACCGCTTCCGCGAGCACTGAGGCGAAAAGCCCGGCTCCGCCGTAGAGGTCCCAAGCGGTCATTCCAGGCCCGGCCTGTGCCCAGTCGGCGACGAGACCGCTGTACACGCGCGCGGCGTCGCGGTGCGACTGCCAGAACGCGGTCACCGGCACGCGCCAACTGCGCCCGCCCACCCGCTGCAGGGCGTGATAGTTGCCTTCGGCCACCTTCGCGACAACCCTCGGAGAACGCTTGCCCTGCCGCAGCGTGCGGACCACGTGCCGCTGCCCGTCGTCGTCGATGACCACATGCACCTGGGCGTCCGGCGGCCAATCGGGCGCAGCCAGGCCGTCCAGCATGCCGTCGGGCAACTGTCCGCAGCGCAGGTCGGTGACCAATTCGTCGCTGTGGTAGCGGTGAAACCCGGGGCGACGGTCCGGCCCCACGTCGAGCCGAACCCGGGTGCGCCACCCCGTCGGGCCGGCATCCGAGAGCGGTTGTGCCACACCGGACCAACTGTGTCCGCCGAGCCGTTCGAGTTGATTGGCCACCACCCGCGCCTTGAGCATCCGCGCCGCGTCCGGTGCCGCGAAGGCCAGATCGCAACATCCGGCACCGTCCGCACCGCCGATCGGACAGAGCGACTCCGTTCGGTCCGGTGACGGGTCGATCACCTCGATAACCTCAGCGTGCCAATAGGATTCGCGATCCGCGGTGACTCGCACCCGGACCCGTTCCCCGGGCAGCGCATAGCGGACGAAGACCACCCGCCCTTCGTGATGCGCAATGCAACTGCCGCCGTTAGCGGGATCCCCGGTGACCAATGTCAGCTCTGGGCAAGCGGATCCGGAGTTCAATCGAAGATGCCTCGTCGCGCGTCGCCGGGAGCCGACTGCGGCTGCAACGCCCTGACCCGCTGCGACGAAGTTAACTGCCAGGGAACCGAAGTCACCATCACGCCAGGCATGAACAGCAAGCGGCCCTTGAGCCGCAGCGCACTCTGGTTGTGCAGCAGCTGTTCCCACCAGCGGCCCACCACGTACTCCGGAATAAACACCGTCACCACGGTGCGTGGCGATTCCTTACTGACCTGTTTAACGTATTTAAGTACCGGACCCGTGATTTCGCGGTAGGGCGACGCGATGACCTTCAGCGGAACGCTGATATCGCTCTCTTCCCACTCATGGACCAACTCGCGGGTTTCGCCGTCGTCGACGCTCACCGTGACGGCTTCGAGCACGTCGGGCCGCGTCGCCCGCGCGTAGGCCAGGGCGCGCAGCGTCGGCAGATGCAACTTCGAGACCAGCACTAGCGCGTGATTGCGGCTGGGCAACACGATCTCGTCGCCGTGCTCGGCAGCTTGCTCCGCCAGTTCCCGGCTGACGCCGTCGTAATGGCGTCGGATCAGCTTCATGAGCGCGAACAGCAGCCCCATGGCGACCAAGGCGATCCAGGCCCCGGCCAGAAATTTGGTGACCATCACGACCAACAGCACTGCGCCGGTAGCGATGAACCCGATCGTGTTGACGATCCGCGACCGATGCATTCGGCGCCGCCCCGACGGATCGGTTTCGGTGCGCAGCAGCCTGGTCCAGTGCCGCACCATTCCGATCTGACTCAGCGTGAAGGAAATGAACACGCCGACAATGTAGAGCTGGATCAGGGCGGACAACTCGGCGCGAAACGCGATGATCGCCAACAGCGCCGAGACCGTGAGAAACCCGATTCCGTTGGAAAAGGCCAGCCGATCGCCGCGGGTGTGAAACTGGCGCGGTAGGTAGCTGTGCTGCGCCAGAACCGAGCCGAGTACCGGGAAACCGTTGAAGGCGGTGTTGGCCGCCAGCACCAGGATGAGCGCGGTCACCGTCGTGATCACCACGAACCCGATGTGGAAGTTTCCGAATACCGTCTGCGCGAGCTGTGAGACCAGTGTCTTCTGGTAGTAGCCGGCCGGGGCCCCGGTCAGCTGCGTCGCGGGATCGTCAACCTGTTGGACGCCGATCTTTTTGGCCAACACGATGATGCCCATCAGCAGGGTCACCGCGATGGCGCCCAGCATCAGCAGTGTCGTTGCCGCGTTGCGCGACTTGGGTTTCTCGAATGCAGGCACGCCGTTGCTGATGGCCTCCACACCGGTCAGCGCCGCACATCCGGAGGAGAACGCCCGCGCCATCAGGAACACCAGTGCAAACCCGAGGACTTTTCCGTGTTCGGAATGCATCTGGAAACCAGCCGATTCCGCCTTCAGCGGATTTCCCAGCACAAAGATCCGGATCAACCCCCAAACGAGCATGCCGGCCATGCCGATGATGAAGGCATAGGTGGGGATGGCGAACGCCAGTCCGGATTCGCGCACCCCGCGCAGGTTCAACGCGGTCACCAGCAGGATCGCGGCGACACAGAACCACACCTTGTGGTGAGCCACGATCGGCACGGCCGAGCCGATGTTCGACATCGCCGAAGCTGTCGAAACAGCAACGGTGAGAACGTAATCCACCATCAGCGCACTGGCCACCAAGAGGCCGGCGCCCGGGCCGAGGTTGGTGGTGACCACCTCGTAGTCACCACCCCCCGAGGGGTAGGCATGCACATTCTGCCGGTAGCTGGCCACCACGACCAACATGACCGCGGCCACCGCCAGCCCGATCCACGGCGTCAGCGCGTACGCCGCTAGGCCGCCCACCGACAGCATGAGAAAAATCTCTTCGGGGGCATAGGCCACCGACGACAACGCGTCGGAGGCGAACACCGGCAGGGCGATCCGCTTCGGCAGCAGCGTGTGACTCAGCCGGTCGCTGCGTATCTTCTCGCCAATGAGCAATCGGCGCGCAGCGGTTGAAAGTTTGGACACGAGAGCCAAGAGTAGGCCCACGTGGGTTTGGCGGTAGCGTTCCGTAGGCGAGAATTTTCACGACCGAAATCGGTGCACCAACGTCGGTTACCGATCTACTGCGACGCGCAGGACACAACCGAAAGGACCTCCAAGTGCGGGTGGTTGTGATGGGGTGCGGCCGAGTCGGGTCTTCGGTGGCAGACGGACTGTCCCGGATTGGCCATGACGTCGCGGTCATCGACCGCGACAGCGCCGCTTTCAACCGGCTCAGCCCGGAGTTTGCCGGCGACCGGGTGCTCGGCCAGGGTTTCGACCGGGATGTGCTGCTGAAGGCGGGTATCGAAGGGTCCGACGCGTTCGCCGCGGTCTCCTCGGGCGACAATTCCAACATCATCTCGGCGCGGCTGGCGCGCGAGACGTTCGGCGTCCGGCGGGTCGTCGCGCGAATCTACGACGCCAAGCGTGCTGAGGTCTACGAACGGCTTGGCATCCCGACCATTGCCACCGTGCCGTGGACCACCGATCGCCTGCTGAACGCCTTGACGCAGGAAACGGAGACCGCCAAATGGCGAGATCCGACCGGTACCGTCGCCGTCGCCCAGGTGGTCCTGCACGACGATTGGGTCGGACACCGCGCCACCGACCTGGAAAAAGCCACCGGCGCGCGGGTCGCGTTCCTGATCCGCTTCGGAACCGGCGTCCTGCCGGAACCCAAGACCGTCCTGCAAGCCGGCGACCAGGTCTACGTCGCCGCCATCTCCGGCCGCGCCGCCGAAGCCGTGGCCATTGCGGCGTTGCCGCCCAGTGAGGACACGGAGAAATGAAGCGCGGCGATGACGAAGACACCGGCGCAGCCGGGGTCGTGGGGGTACCGCCCGCCTGCGGGGGAGAGTGGCGCAAATGAGGCGCGGCGATGACGAAGACACCGGCGCAGCCGGGGTCGAGGAGTGGCGCAAATGAAGGTAGCTGTCGCCGGGGCCGGCGCCGTCGGCCGTTCGGTCACCCGGGAACTCGTCGCGAATCGGCACGACGTGACGTTGATCGAGCGCAACGCCGACCATCTGGACACCGACGCGATTCCCGCCGCCCACTGGCTGCTGGGCGACGCCTGCGAGCTGAGCCTGCTGGAAGCGATGCACCTCGAGGATTTCGACGTCGTGGTCGCCGCTACGGGTGATGACAAGGTCAACGTGGTTCTCAGCCTGCTGGCCAAAACCGAGTTCGCGGTTCCCCGGGTGGTGGCCCGGGTGAATGACCCGCGCAACGAGTGGCTGTTCACCGATGCCTGGGGCGTCGACGTGGCGGTGTCCACTCCA
>JAVROG010000044.1:0-8462 GCA_032162865.1 Mycobacterium sp.
GCTGGAACGTCTCCTTGGCATCCCAGACCACCCAATCCGGGCCCCAGTGATATTCCAGGATTTCGGTGTCGACGAGTCCCAGGATCTTGACTGTGGCCTTCACGTGGTGCGGCTGACCGTCGGGATAACAGTCGATGACTTCGACCTTCTTGTGCACGGGAGACAGGTGTGGCAAGGCGTCGACATCGCGCAACGCCTCCATAATTTTCTCCGGCGGTGCGTCAATCACAATTTCGCGCGATGCCTGGACAGCCATCAATGCCAAAGCTAGCAACGCTGCCCCGGTTAGGGGCGGTGTTGAGTCAATTACTCGTTACCAGCCGATTTCAGCCAACGGTGTGGTTGCTCCCGGCGGCGGCCCAACCGGTCCGGCCGGTGTTCGGGAAAAGCGCGGTGCAGGCGCGGCCTGCTGCACGCCGTGCGCGGTAATCACCGTGGATCGCCCGGTGAGGTGCGCGTCAGCCGCCGCTTCCTGCCACGTCAGCACCGGCGTCACGCAGGCATCGGTGCCGGCGAAAACCTCGGTCCATTCGTCCCGGGTCCGGCTGTTGAATTTCTCGGCGAACACCTCGCGCATTCGCGGGAAGGAACCGACGTCGAGTTGATTCGGGACATCCTCGGGCGACAATCCGAGTCCGCCCAGCAATGCCGCGAAAAACTGGGGCTCGATGGCGCCGACGGCCATGTACTTGTTGTCGGCGGTCTCATAGCAGCGGTAGAAGGGGGCACCACCATCGAGCAGAAACGATTCGCGTTCATCACGTAACGCGCCTGTCGACTTCATCGTCCACATCATCTGGGCGAGCACGCTGACCCCGTCGACCATTGCGGCATCAATGACCTGTCCCCTGCCGGAGCGCTCCCGCTCGTACAGTGCGGCGACGATGCCCACCAGCACCTGCATCGAGCCGCCACCGAAATCGGCTACCAGGTTCAGCGGCGGCAGCGGCGGCCGGTCACGATAGCCGAGCGCCGACATCGCGCCGGTCTGGGACAGGTAGTTGATGTCGTGGCCCGCCGTCGACGCCAGCGGTCCGTCCTGTCCCCAGCCGGTGATACGCGCGTAGATCAGGCGAGGGTTGACCGCCACGCAGTCCTCGGGTCCGATGCCGAGGCGCTCGCAAGTGCCGGGCCGGAAACAGTCCACCAGCACGTCGGCTTTGGCAACCAACTCCAGCAGAACCTCGGGCTGTGTCTTGACATCCAGATCGACGATCCGCTTTCCGCGGTGCAGCAGATCGCGATCCTCCGCGGGCATCTGCACCTGCCCTTTGTGGCGACCCGCTTCGCCCGGCTTCGCCGCGCTTGCGATCGCCACGCCCCCGGGCCGACGCACCCGCACCACATCGGCACCCAAGTCGGCGAGCACCATCCCCGCGTGCGGCCCCGGTCCGATGCCACCGAGTTCGATGACCTTGACCCCGGTCAGCGGGCCCCCGTCAGACCCGTCCGTCATGCGGACTAGTTGCCCTTCTTGACCTTCAGCACCCGGTTGCGCAGTTCCTTGGTCGCGGAGTCGATGGTCCCCTTGACGGCGCGCTTGAGTACGAAACCCGGCAGCGGAACGTTGGGGTCGACGCTGATCTCCATCTTGACCAAGGTCGCCTCTCCTTTGTCACCTTGCGGCGACAGGGTGTACTTCCCGTCTTGTGACTTCTGCTGGCCGGACTTGACCAACGTCCAGGTGACCTCGTTGTCGCTCCAGGTATAGGCCACTACCTGTTCGTCGGTGATGCCCGCCGTCTTGACTCTCATCTTCACTTGGTTGGGCCGACCGTCGTCCCCGGTCGAAAGTATTTCTGCGCTTTGATGCGGTTCGGACCACTCGGGCATCGCTTCGAAGTCAGCGATGACATCCAGGATCTCCTCGGGACTGGCTTCGATGACGATGTCGCGAGATTCTTTGATTGCCATGGCCCGCACGATATCGAAACATGCCCCGGCGGGAATAGTCTTTTCGCCGGAATACCGCTGTGAAGGTACCGTCGTTTCCGTGACCGATCCCGTTTACACCGTCGGCGATTACCTGCTCGACCGCCTCGCTGAACTCGGCGTTACGGAGGTATTCGGCGTTCCGGGCGACTACAACCTGGCGTTCCTCGACCACATCGTGGCCCACCCGAAGCTTCGCTGGGTCGGCAACGCCAATGAACTCAACGCCGGCTATGCTGCCGACGGCTATGGGCGGCTTCGCGGATTATCAGCTGTGGTAACAACATTCGGTGTCGGCGAACTCTCGGCGGCCAACGCCATCGCGGGCAGCTACGCCGAACACGTGCCCGTCGTGCACATCGTCGGCGGCCCGTCCAAGGACGCGCAGGCCACCCGTCGGGCACTACACCATTCACTTGGTGACGGCGATTTCGAACACTTCTACCGGATTAGTCGCGAAATCACCTGCGCCCAAGCTAATCTCATGCCGGCAACGGCATGCCGAGAAATTGACCGGGTGCTGTCGGAGGTACGGGAGCAGAAGCGACCCGGATACATCTTGATGTCTACCGACGTGGCGCGCTTTCCCACCGAACCACCGGTGGCTCCGTTGCCCCGCTACACCGGCGGCACCAGTCCGCGGGCGCTGTCGCTGTTTACCGAGGCCGCCGCGAATTTGATCGGCAACCACCAGTTGACTGTGCTCGCCGATCTGTTGGTCCATCGCCTGCAGGCGGTCGGCGAACTCGAGTCGCTGCTGATGGCCGACGTAGTGCCACACGCCACGTTGGTGTGGGGCAAGAGCTTGCTCGACGAGAGCTCACCCAACTTCCTCGGGATCTATGCGGGAACGGCCAGCGCCGAACGGGTCCGCACGGCAATTGAGCAGGCGCCGGTGCTGGTGACGGCCGGGGTGGTGTTCACCGACATGGTCAGTGGTTTCTTCAGCCAGCGGATCGATCCGAACCGGACCATCGACATCGGCCAGTACCAGAGCAGCGTGGCCGACAAGGTCTTCGCGCCGCTGGACATGGGTGCCGCGCTGACGGCACTGGCCGCCATCCTGACCGAGCGGGGCATCAACTCACCGGCCGTGGCACCGCCGCCCGCCGAACCACCTCCTCCCACTCCGGCAGTCGACGAGCCACTGACCCAACAAGTGCTGTGGGACCGACTGTGCTCAGCGCTCACACCGGGCAACGTGGTGCTGGCCGACCAGGGGACCTCGTTCTTTGGCATGGCGGATCACCGACTGCCACAAGGTGTCACCTTCATCGGCCAACCGCTTTGGGGCTCAATCGGTTACACGTTGCCAGCTGCATTCGGGGCGGCAGTGGCGCATCCGGACCGCAGGACGGTACTGCTGATCGGCGACGGGGCCGCGCAACTGACCGTGCAGGAACTCGGCAGCTTCTCCCGCGAAGGACTGTCCCCTGTCATCGTGGTGGTCAACAACGACGGCTACACCGTGGAACGCGCGATCCACGGCGAGACGGCACCGTACAACGACATTGTCGCTTGGCGCTGGACCGACCTTCCCCACACGTTGGGTGTGCCCAACCCCTTGGTGTTCCGGGCGCAAACATATGGCGAACTCGACGACGCGCTCACCGCTGCGGCCGAGCACAAAGACCGCATGGTGTTCGTCGAAGTGGTGTTGCCGCGACTCGAAATCCCCTACCTGCTAGGGCAACTCGTCGGATCCATGTCCCCGCCGGATGAGGGGAACCGACGCTGAGCTGGAGGTGATGATCGCCCGAACGGTACGCCGGCAGCGCCCACAATCGGTGCCGGCTCCGCAGGCAGCGGCAACCTGCTTGGTCGTCACCGCACCGGCAGCGACAGCTTCGGCCACCGTCTGGCTGGTGACGCCGTTACACAGGCATACAAACATCGAGCAATCCGCTTACTCCGCTTCGATCCGCATCATGTCGAAGTAGCGGCCGACGAACAGCGGCGGGTAGGCGCCTACCCCCGCGCCGCCCCTCATCCACTGAGCTGTGGCGTCCGGATGGTCGATCCACTGCCGTGCCCCCTCCTCGTCCGGAAACTCCTGCAGGATCAGAACTTCCCGGGAATCGTCGAAAGCCTGGAATACCCATGTCTTTCGGATACCGGCGGCGGAAAATCTGTCCATTGCTCCCCCGACCTCCGAGGTCAGCGTCGATACGTTGTCGACGGATGCAAACGCTGCCAGTACCACACCGGGCGCCCGCGACGGCGGCGGCGGCGGCTCCACGACGAATCTTTCGACGATCTCTCCCGCGAAGACTGCCGGGATGTCTTCGACCCCCGCTTCATCGAACCAGTCGAAGAAAACCCGGGAGCGGAGCAACTCGACAATCGGTTCCCGACTGTGCACTCCGATCATCACCAAGACGCGGCCGTAGTCGTGCGTCGACGCATAGACCAGAACGTGGTGGGCGCCAATGTCGGCAAGAGCTGCCTTGTTGCGTTCCAGCAGCGGCCACACCCTACTCGGATCCGGGATGCGGTAATCCGATGCAATCACCATCGAGTGAATGTCGCCGTCGGTCATCTCAGCCCTACGCCGGATTGAACTGCGAAATAAGCCACTTTCCATCAGCTTTCGTTAGCGTGACCAGGACCGTGCTGGACGTCAATGACGGCTCCGGCTTATCCCTGCTCTGCGTGCTCTGGTTGACGAACAACAGAACCACGGCCGAATCGGGATGGAACTCCGAAAGAGCTCCTCGAAGAACCACCGCACTCGTCTTCACCGCCTTCAGCATGGCGGCCGGCGCGACAATCTGCTTAGAGAAATTGTCGTAATACGACAGGAATTCACCAGTCAAATGGGACCTGGCGGAAGAGAAGTCGCGATCGAGAGTGTCCGGCGAATACGACAGGATGGCAATCGTTCCATCACTGGCCGCCGCGATTGCCGACTTCGCGGCCTCGGCATCGACGTCGCGATCCGGCCGGTAGGAGAACCAGAACAGACACCCGAAGATCGACAGCGACACGACCAACAGCAGCGTCACCACCGCGACGCCGTGCTTCCCCGACCATCGATTCTTCTTCCGCGTCGACGGTTTCTTCACCCGGCTGATGAAGCGGTTCAGTCGTCCAGGCCGCGAATTGTCACCGTTCTCGGCGGATTCGGCGTCCTCGGCCTCGGCGGCGCCTTTGCTGTCTTTGGCGACCGAGGTTTCCCTTGTGGTCACGACACGAACTCCACTTTCGACATCTTGAGCTGGCCATCGTCACGCGTGATCGTCACGATCAGCCGGTACTTTCGTGGATCTTGTTTGGCGCCAGCCTCATTGGTGACTTCCGAGGTACTTGCGACCAGCACCACCGCGGAGTTTTCGGTTATGGAGTCCAGCTCCACTGCGGTCGCCTGAACACTACCTTGGGAGACCACCTTCGACTGTTCCACCACGTTGGTGAAATCGCCTGCCATCTTGAGGATGTCGTCCTTGAACCTGCCGGTGGAGACTTCGAGGATGTCCTGTATGCCTTCCTTGGCATGTTCGAAGTCCAGCGATGTCAATGCCACGACGCCCTGGCGCGCCGCTGCGGCGAACTCAGCCACATTCTGGCGCTGCCGGATGGCGTCCCTGTGATCCACGATCATCTCGACGCTGGCCCCGGTCGCGGCAAGAACAACGCCAACGGCCAAGACCGTGGCAACAGCGGACCATTGCGAACGGCTAAGCCACAGTCGGCCACGCCCGGACGCCGCCTGCTCGGTGTCCTCGTCGTCCAAGTCATCAGACGACTCGGAAAGCTCAGACGCTTCACGCTCCGCGTCGTCGTCGTCCAGACTTTCTTCACTGTATTCGGGCTCATCAGCAGACTCGGTGACTTCCGGCGCAGCTGCGGGCTTGGTCTTTTTCAGACTGACCTTTAGCGGGTCCAGCACCGCAGCCTGATCAGAATCCGACGGCTTCGCCGTCTCGTCTTCTGAGACTTCTTTTTCTGAGACCGCTTCTTCTGCGGCTGGCCGCTTTTTGGCCGATTTGGTGGCGTCGATGCGCTCGGCCTGGCGGCGCAACCGGATGGCGCGAGCGCGGGCGCGGGCGGCGGCCGCCAGAGCTTCAGCTTCGGTGGCTTCTGCCTCGGCCCGGTCGGCCAGAGACCGCATTTCCGCAGCAGTATTGGGTGTGTCTTCGTCGTTCACTGGAACCAATTTCGTATCGGGAGCATCCTGGCGGACGCCGCCACTCACCACTCACCGGCCCGAGAGCGAGGCTTCTTGTCGCTCAGTTTGGAACTCCTCTGCCGCTTGCCCGTCAGTGACCTATTCGCTTGTAGCCGTCGACGGTATCGGAGCATCGATCGAACTGTGTCGGCCGATTCCAACTCCGTGCCAGGTGCGACGGGCGTTGCCGGTGGCCAACCCTACTCGGCACCAGCGATAGCAGGTGAGCAAATTGGCGGCATATGCCGTGCAGGCTGTGGAAATAGCATTCTCTTTTCAAGCATATTAGGTGCTCGGTAAACCCGACGCATCTGTCGAGCGAAGTAGGTCTTTGACCACCTTCCCGGTCGCGTTGAGCGGCAGAGCGTCCAGAAATTCGACCGATCGCGGCACTTTGAAGCCTGCCATGTGGGCGCGGCACCACTCGATCAATTCTTGATCGCCGACAGGGCTTTTGCGGACGACAAATGCCTTGCCGACCTGCCCGAGCCGCTCGTCGGGCACACCGATGACCGCGGCCTGGGCCACGGCTGCGTGGGTGATCAGGAAACCTTCGATCTCCGCCGGGTATGCATTGAACCCGCCAACGATGAACATGTCCTTCTTGCGTCCGACAATGCGCAGGCGGCCCGTGTCGTCGAAGTTTCCCAGATCGCCGGTGTGCAGCCAGCCGTCGACATCGATCGCCTCGGCAGTCGCGATCGGGTCGTCGAGATATCCCTGCATCACGCCGTACCCGCGGACCAGGACCTCACCGTCCTCGCCGATGCTCACCTCAACGTCCGCGCAGGGCAGGCCGGCTGTGGTTGCCACATCCTCAAAGGAATCGCCGGGCCTCGACAACGTCACGTTGCCGGCCTCGGTAAGGCCGTAGCCGGTCATCAGCGTTTGGAACGGCAGCTCGCCATGAATGCGATGAACCAGTTCGACGGGGATATCGGCGGCTCCGGTCACACCTGCCCGCAGCGTCGACAGCTTGGCTTTATCGCCGATCGTCAGCAACGAGTGATAAAGCGTCGGCGGGCCAGGCAGCATCGTGACTCGTTCGCGCTCAATCAGTTCCACCACCGAGTCGACATCGAACACCGCCACCGGCAGCATCGTCGCGCCACGCAAAAACGACGTGACCAGCCCGGCTTTCAACCCGAAGGTGTGAAAATACGGATTGATCTGCAGGTAGCGATCGCCCTCGCGCAGATCCGCGAGTGTCGCCCACTCCTCATACATCCGCAGTGTTTGGCGATGATTCATCATCGCGCCCTTTGGGCGACCGGTCGTGCCGGACGTGAAAATGATGTCCGAGATGTCGGTGCCGCTCACTGGGCGTTCGAACGGCGAACCACTGGACAGGAAATCGGATTTGAGGTCGATGACGGGGGTCCCCGCGGGTGCCGAGTAGTCCTGTCCCAGAAACCCTTTTTGGACCAGTACGGCTTTCACCCCGCTGCGGACGACGATGTCGCCCGCCTCATCGGGCTTGAACCGCGTGTTGACCGGCACCAGCACACCGCCCGCGGTGAGCAGTCCGAATGCCGCGACGATCCACTCCGCGGAGTTGGGCGCCCAGATGGCCACCCGATCACCCTTGCCGATACCGAGATCAGCGAAAGCGCCTGCGGCGCAGCGTATTCGCTCGACAACTTCGCCGAAGGTGTAGCGCAGCGGACCGTCCACGACCGCTTCCGCGTCGCCGAAGCGATCCGCCGCGCTCAGGACCATCTCGGGGATGGTCTGCCACAGTAGAGTGTCTGTCACACCGTGACGAGGCGGGCGAGATTCCCGCCCATGATCTTCGCCTGGTCGTCGGCGGACAGATGCGACAGCGCCTCGATGTAATAGGTCGGCTCCGCCAGCCCCTCGGGATGCGGCCAGTCCGAGCCGTACAGCACCTGATCCACACCGACGAGGTTGACCAGATCGTCAATGCCGTCCTCGAAGAACGGGCTGACGTGGATGCGGCTCTTGACCATCTCGACGGGGTCGCTCGGGAACGCCTCCGGGGCCTTCCGGAAGACCTCGGCCCGGCCGTCCAGCAGCGGGGTCATCCACTGCGAACCCGCCTCGACTATCGCGACCTTCAGCTTCGGATGGCGGTAGAGCGCACCGTGGATCACCCACGACCCCACCGAGTCCTGGATTGGCCGCCACTCGTTGAGGATGCCCATCGCATTGGTCTGGAACGGCAGCATCTCTGCGTTCGCACCATCCCACTCCGAGGTGTACCGGGAGTAGCCACTGTCGCTGGAGTGCATGCCGACCAGCACGTCGTGCTCGACGACCCGCTCCCAGAACGGGTCGAACTCGGGCAGCGCGAACGACCGGGGACCGCGGAAGCCGGGGACCGGAGCCGGCCGGACCAGGA
>JAVROG010000045.1:0-4364 GCA_032162865.1 Mycobacterium sp.
TGATCTGCCTGGTCCGGGCCAAGACCGATGAGGACGCCCGGGCGCGCCTGGACAACATCTTCGACAGCGGTGACCCGAAACTGTTGGCGCACTACCGGACACTGGGCGCTGACCACCTCGAGGTGCTGGCCGGCGACAAGGGCGAAGCCGACCTCGGCTTGGACCGGCGCACCTGGCAACGATTGGCCGACACAGTCGATGTGATCATCGACCCCGCTGCACTGGTCAACCATGTGCTCCCGTACAGCCAGCTGTTCGGCCCCAACGCGCTGGGCACTGCCGAGCTGATCCGCCTGGCGCTGACCAGCAAGCAGAAGCCGTACAGCTACACCTCGACGATCGGGGTCGCCGACCAGATCGAGTCGGGCCGGTTTAACGAGGACGCCGATGTCCGGATCATGAGCGCGACCCGCAAGATCGACGGCAGCTACGCCAACGGCTACGGCAACAGCAAGTGGGCCGGAGAAGTGCTGTTGCGGGAGGCGCACGACCTGTGCGGTCTGCCGGTCGCGGTGTTCCGCTGCGACATGATCCTGGCCGACACCACCTACGCGGGCCAGCTGAACCTGCCGGACATGTTCACCCGGATGATGCTCAGCCTGGTGGCCACCGGTATCGCGCCCGGCTCGTTTTACGAACTGGACGCCGACGGCAACCGCCAACGCGCCCACTACGACGGTCTTCCGGTCGAGTTCATCGCCGAGGCGATTTCGACGCTGGGCACCCACGATGCGGATGGATTCCGGACGTATCACGTGATGAACCCGTATGACGACGGCATCGGCTTCGACGAGTTTGTCGACTGGCTGATCTCCCCGACTGAGGGTGCCGGTTGCTCGATCGAGCGGATCGCCGACTACGGCGAATGGCTGCGACGGTTCGAGACCTCGCTGCGCACCCTGCCGGATCACCAGCGCAACAGTTCGCTGCTGCCGCTGCTGCACAACTACCAGCAGCCGGACCGGCCGATCCGCGGATCCATCGCACCCACCGACCGGTTCCGCGCGGCCGTCCAGGACGCGAAGATCGGTCCGGACAAGGATATTCCGCATATCTCGCCGGACATGATCGCGAAGTACGTCAGCGACCTGCGCCTGCTCGGATTGCTCTGAGCTGAGTCGAGGCCGACCGCCGGCTTGTCGTCGGCGGTCGGCCTCGGAGGGTGGTGACTACTGGGGATGCGCGACCGGTGTGCGGTGGCGACGGAACAAGCCGCCGCGCCGCGGTTCGGTTTCGGCGGTCGAATCCGGATACTGCTCTCGCGGTGCGGTGAGCGCGTCGGTTGCCACCTCGCCCTCGCGAGGCGCATCGACGGGCGCCACATAGGGCTGGGATACCGGGGTCCGGTCGACCGCCGCGACGGGTTGGACGTCACGCGCGAGCACGACGGCGAGCCGCGCCAATACAGCACCGGCCAGGAAGGCGATCAACACGCCCAAGCCGGAGAAGTACGCAATTTCCAGCACCGCACGCTTGCGGTCGGTGGCGGCAACCGGCTCGCCGACCGAGCCCAGGCCGAGCACGGGCGCCAACACCCCGCCTACGACGAACCACGCGCCACCCGCCGCGGCCAGCCAACCGCCGAGCATTCCGCTGGCTCGGCTCCTGGCGGTGACCAGTAACAGGCCGCCCCCCGCGGTGGCCACGCCCGGAAACACCTCGAGCCACCCGCGCGCGGCCGTCCACGCCTGGCCAGGCGTGTAGGCGAAGTCGAAGTTCGGGCCGACAAACGGGATCAGCGCTCCCCAGATACCCAGAGCGATCAGGAGCAATCCGGTCACCGCACCGCGCGAACGTGGAATACGTCCACGGCGCGTTCGGGCGGGGCGGTCCTCGATGTGTTTCATGGCATCTCCTTGATAGGTACCCGGATGGGTACCCCGACGGTGTCGAGATGTAACAGTCCGTGTGACCAATGGACCTGAAACCCGAAGCAAGCCTGGCGAGTTAGACGGCGATGAGGGGACGAACGATGGCGTCGTCATCGATGGGTTGATAGGGGCCGGGTTTGGCTGCCGGCTTTCCCCCCGGGAAGGCCAACCGCAGGATAGTCCGCTGGACGGTGCCGAACTGGTGACCGAAACGACCGGTGTTGTAGGGCAGGCCGTAGCGCTCGCAGAGGTCTTTCACTTTGGGCGCGATTTGTCCGTACCGGCTCGAGGGCATATCGGGGAACAGGTGATGCTCGACCTGGTAACCGAGATTGCCGGAAAGAACGTGAAACACCGGCGAGCCTTCAATGTTGGCGGCTCCCAGTAACTGCCGTAGGTAAAAATGGCCGCGGGTTTCGTCTTCCACTTCTTCCTGGCTGAAGGTGTAGGTCTGATCGGGGAAATGGCCGCAGAAGATGATGGCGTAGGACCAGACATTGCGGACGAGGTTGGCGGTGAAATTGGCTTTCCAGGTGGCTTTGAAACCTTTCCGGCCGGAGAGCGCCGGGAACGCGATGTAGTCCTTGACGATCTGCCGCCACGCCTTGTGACCCATGCCGCGAAGCTCGCGCAGGACCTGTTCTTTGCTCTTCTCGCCAGAGCTGATCGCCTTTGCATCCAGATCGTGGGCAGCCACGCCCCACTCGAAGAACGAGGCAAGGATCAGGTTGTAGAGCGGCTGGAAGAGGTATGGGAAGTGCCACGGTTGGTGTGGATCGATCCGCATGATCTCGTAGCCGAGGTCTTTGTCCTTGCCACGGATATTGGTGAAGGTGTGGTGAACGTAGTTGTGCGAGTGCTTCCATGCCTCGGGTGTGGACGCGCTGTCCCAGTCCCAGGAGGCCGAGTTGATCCGCGGGTCCTGCATCCAGTCCCACTGACCGTGCATCACGTTGTGCCCGATTTCCATGTTCTCCAGGATCTTCGCGATGGAGAGCACCGCGGTGCCGAGAAGCCATGCGGGCCGGTAGCGCGAACCGAGCAAGATGCCTCGGGACAGCAGCGCAAGCTGGCGGTGCAGCGCGATGATGGTGCGGATGTAGTGCGCGTCGCGATCGCCGAGGCTGTTGAACACCTCGTCGTGGATGGCGTCGAATTCCTTGCCGATTTCCTCGATCTGCTCCTCGGTGAGGTGCGCAATCGGGCTCTCGATCATTGACTTGGCCATGGCTCTCCTAAAGCTCGATTGTGACGTCACCGTCGGGGCTGTTGACGCAGGTTCGGATCTCGGTTTTCGCGCGGGTCACGTCTCCAGTGCGCAGATCGCGCACCGATCCCTCGCGCAACACGCCGGTGCAGGTGTGGCAAATACCCATCCGGCAGCCGTAAGGAAGGACCGCACCAGCGTTCTCACCGGCGTCGAGAATGGGTGTCGCGCCGTCACATTCCGCGGTGACGTCGCTTCCGGAGAAGGTGATCGTGCCGCCCTCACCGGTCTCTCCGGCGAGCAGCATGTGTTCGAAGGACTCGATGTGCAGGCGCTCCTTGGCGCCGGCCCCGTCGTAATGTTCCCGGAGCGCGTCGAGCATTTCCCCCGGACCGCAGGCGTATGTTTCGCGTTCGCGCCAGTCGGGGCAGGCCTCGTCAAGAGTCGCCGGCTCCAGATGGCCACTCTCGCTCGTCGCGCGCTGCGTGATCCGGTAGCTGTCATGCTTTTCTGCCAGCACAGCCAGATCCGACGCGAAGATCGCCTCAGCTGATGTTCGGGCGGAATGGATGTGGACCACATCGGGGACCTCCCCGCGGCGACTCAACGAACGCAACATCGCCATGACCGGTGTGATGCCACTTCCGGCGGTGAGGAACAACATCTTCGCGGGGGTCGGCGAGGGCAACGTGAACTCACCCTCGACGTCTCCGAGAGTAACGATCGATCCGACGGCGTGGGTGCTGTTGAGGAACCTGGACACCACGCCGTCGTCGGTGCGTTTGACGGTGATCGTCACTTGTCCGTCCGGGCGCGCGGCGTCGCTGCTCAACGAGTAAGCCCGCCAATGACGCTTGCCTTCCACGTCGAACCCGATCCGGACGTACTGGCCCGGCTTGTGCCCCACCCAGCGGAATCCCGGGGTGATGAAGACGGTGACCGCATCGTCGGTTTCGCGGTGTACCCGTTCGATGCGGCCACGTAATTCCTCAACCGACCACAGCGGCGTAATCAACTCCAGATAGTCGTCGATGCGCAGCGGCCAGGTGAAATATCCGAGGCCTCGCACCACAATCCGGGCCAATCCCGGCAACGCGACCTTCGTCCCACGCTCCGGCATTGGTCCTCGCTCTCGTTGGACACGCCGTTAATTTGCGGCACGTGACTCCGGTCACAATACCCGGAAGCGATGGACTCAAACCGGCCGATTAGGTAGCTGCCGTTAGGACAACAGACCGATCAAAAGCAGCACGATCGCGATCGTCGGAAACAGCCCCTGCGTCACC
>JAVROG010000046.1:0-15513 GCA_032162865.1 Mycobacterium sp.
TCACGGTGCGCGACCACATGGCCTACGACGGCCTGCACGACGTATTCACCGATCAGCCGATGGGCGCGCTGACCGAGCAGCGCAACGATGTTGACAAGTTCACCCGCCAGCAGCAGGACGAATATGCTGCGCAGTCGCACCAGAAGGCGGCGGCGGCGTGGAAGGACGGCGTCTTCGCGGACGAAGTGGTCCCGGTGGAAATTCCGCAGCGCAAGGGAGATCCGCTGCAGTTCAGCGAGGACGAGGGCATCCGCGCCAACACCACCGCCGACTCGCTCGGCGGGCTCCGGCCGGCATTCCGCAAGGACGGCACCATCACGGCGGGGTCGGCGTCGCAGATCTCCGACGGCGCGGCCGCGGTCGTGGTCATGAACAAGGAGAAAGCCCAGGAGCTGGGGTTGACGTGGTTGGTCGAGATCGGCGCACATGGCGTGGTGGCCGGCCCGGATTCGACGCTGCAATCGCAGCCCGCCAACGCGATCAAGAAAGCGCTTGACCGCGAGGGCATCTCGGTGGGCCAGCTCGACGTCGTGGAGATCAACGAAGCGTTTGCGGCGGTTGCGCTGGCCTCGACCCAGGAACTCGGGATCGATCCCGAGGTCGTCAACGTCAACGGTGGCGCGATCGCCGTCGGCCACCCCATCGGGATGTCTGGCGCGCGGATAACGCTGCACGTGGCGTTGGAGTTGGCCCGCCGCGGGGCGGGCTACGGTGTCGCCGCGCTGTGCGGTGCCGGCGGCCAGGGTGACGCACTGATCCTGCGCGCCGGTACTGGCCAGTAGCTTTTTTGCTGGTGACCTGCTGATAACGCGCCCAAGACGGCCATTGTGATTTTGGTCATATGGAGCGTCTGGACGGCCCCGCCACCGGGTGGATAGATGACCAGAGCGGCGTGTCAGACTTGTTGACGTGACACGTCCACGACCTTCGATGGGGCCAGGTTTGGCCGGTGCGGTCGACTTGTCCGGTCTTAAGCAGCGCGCTCAGCAGAAGGCCACAGCCGGCTCGGCGAGCGGGCCGCCGTCGGCCGAGCCCGGCGGGCCGGCGAGCCCCGATGAAGTGCAGATCATTCAGGTCACCGAGGCCAACTTCGAAGACCAGGTGATCAACCGGTCCGATGTGGTGCCGGTGGTGGTGCTGCTGTGGTCGCCGCGCAGCGAAGTCTGCGTCGAGTTGCTCGAGACGCTGTCCGGCCTGGCTGCTGCCGATAACGGCACGTGGGCGCTGGCGGCAGCCAACGTCGACGCCGCACCAGGCATCGCCCGGATATTCGGTGTGCAGGCGGTTCCCACTGTGGTGGCTTTGGCTGCAGCACAACCGGTTTCAAGTTTTCAGGGTCCTCAGCCGGCCGATCAGTTGCGACGCTGGATTGACTCTCTGCTCGAGGCGACCGCCGGAAAGCTCAATGGTCCGGCGGGTTCTTCGCAAGCCGAGGAAGTGGATCCGGTTTTGGTCCAGGCTCGTCAGCAGCTCGAGGACGGCGATTTCGCGGCGGCACGAGAGTCGTACCAGGCAATCCTGAATGCCGACCCAGGCAGTGTTGAAGCCGCCGGTGCCATCCGGCAGATCGAATTCCTCACCCGCGCAACCGGGCAGCCACCCGACTCAGTGCTGACCGCCGACGCAGCACCTGACGACATCGACGCCGCGTTCGCGGCCGCTGACATCGAGATCCTGAATCAGGACGTCACCGCGGCGTTCGGGCGCCTGATTGCGTTGGTACGTCGTACATCCGGTGATGAACGCACCAAGGTGCGCACCCGGCTGATCGAGCTGTTCGAACTCTTCGACCCCAGCGATCCCGAAGTCGTCGCGGGTAGACGCAACCTCGCTAATGCTCTGTACTGACGACCTACTCGGGTTCCAGCCAGATCACCGAGGTGGGTGGCAGGACCATCACCGCGGACGCCGGGCGGCCGTGCCAGGGATCCTCGGTGGCGTCGACGCCGCCGAGATTGCCTCTTCCCGAACCGTTGTAGACCGCCGCGTCGGTATTGAGCACCTCCCGCCAGCGCCCCGCCATTGGCAGGCCGACTCGGTAGCCGCTGTGTTCTGAACCCGAGAAATTGAACACGCAGGCCAGCACCGAGCCGTCAGTGCCGTAGCGCAGAAAGCTCAACACATTGTTGGCGGAGTCATTGGCGTCGATCCACGAGTAGCCTTCGGGGGTGGTGTCCTGACTCCACAGCGCCGGGTGGCTCGAGTAGATTCCATTGATGTCGCGGACCAGACGCAGGACACCATTGGAGAAACCCTGCTCGTCGAGCTGCCACCAATCCAGGCCGCGTTCCTCCGACCACTCGGCCCGTTGTCCGAATTCCTGGCCCATGAACAGCAATTGCTTGCCCGGGTGAGCCCACTGGTAGGCGAGCAGACTGCGGACGCCAGCTGCCTTGGTGTGGTTGTCGCCCGGCATCCGCCCCCACAGGGTGCCCTTGCCGTGCACCACTTCGTCGTGGCTGAGTGGCAGCACAAAGTTTTCGCTGAATGCGTAGAGCAACGAGAACGTCATCTCGTGGTGGTGAAAGTTGCGGTACACCGGATCGCGGCTGATGTAGTCCAGCGTGTCGTGCATCCAGCCCATGTTCCATTTCATCGAAAAGCCAAGGCCGCCAAGGTTAGTCGGCCGAGTCACGCCGGGCCACGACGTCGACTCCTCGGCGATGGTGACGATGCCCGGCGCCGCCTTGTGCGCAGTGGCATTCATCTCCTGCAGGAACTGCACCGCTTCCAGGTTCTCCCGGCCGCCGTAGATGTTCGGGGTCCAGCCGCCCTCCGGACGTGAATAGTCCAGATAGAGCATCGACGCAACCGCATCCACCCGCAGGCCGTCGATGTGGAACTCTTCAAGCCAGTACAGTGCATTGGCTACCAGAAAGTTGCGTACCTCTGGGCGGCCGAAGTCGAAAACGTAGGTGCCCCAGTCGAGTTGTTCTCCACGCTTGGGATCCGCATGCTCGTAAAGTGGCGTTCCGTCGAAACGCCCCAGGGCCCATGCGTCCTTCGGGAAGTGGGCAGGAACCCAGTCCACGATGACGCCGATACCGGCCTGATGCAGCGCGTCGACCACTGCACGGAACTCGTCGGGTGTGCCGAAGCGGGAAGAGGGCGCGTAGTAAGAGGTGACCTGGTACCCCCAGGATCCCCCGAACGGGTGTTCGGCGACGGGTAACAGCTCGACGTGGGTAAACCCTTGTTCTGCAACATATTCGGTCAGCTCGTGGGCGAGCTGGAGGTAGCTCAGGCCGGGACGCCAGGAGCCGAGATGAACCTCGAGTGTGCTCATTGGCTCGAACACCGGGTTGCGCCCGGCACGCTGCGTCATCCAGCTGTCATCGCTCCAGGTGTATTCGCTGACCGTCACCCGCGACGCCGTCTGTGGGGGCACCTCGGTACCGAACGCGAACGGGTCGGCCCGCTCGGTGACGACGCCGTCGGCGCCGTGCACGCGGAACTTGTACATGCCGTCGACGGGGAAGTCGGGCCAGAACAACTCCCAGACTCCCGATGAGCCCAGCACTCGCATGGGAGCATCGTTGCCCTGCCAACCGTTGAACTCACCAATCAGGCTGACGCCCTTGGCATTGGGCGCCCACACCGCGAAGGAAACGCCCGAAACGACACCGTCAGGTGTGGTGAACGAGCGGGGATGGGCGCCCAGGACCTCCCAGAGTCGTTCGTGCCGGCCCTCGGCGAACAGATGCAGGTCGACCTCACCCAACCCGGGCAGGAAGCGGTAGGCATCGGCGACGGTGTAGGGCTCCTGGCCCTCGTAGGTCACCTGCAGTCGGTAGTCGACGAGGTCGACGAATGGCAGCGCCACCGCGAACAAGCCGGAATCAATGTGCTGTAACGGGAATTTGTCGGGACCGACAAGCGCCACCACACTGGCCGCATGCGGACGAAATGCCCGGATGACGGTGTGATCACCGTATTCGTGAGCGCCCAGGATGCCATGCGGATTGTGCACGGCGCCGGCCACCAAGGCGGCTACCTCGCCGGGTTGGGGCGCCAGGTCCGCCCCCGCTATCTGGTCGGTTCGATTCACTTTCCCTCACCTCCTGCGTAGCAGCGTGTGTCGGGACGCTTCGGGTATGAGTGGCATGTTGATGATGTGGGCCGCTGCCCGCCCCGGGTCGATACGGATGTAATTAGCTTGCCCCCATTGGTATTCCTCGCCGGTTATCTCGTCGCGCACCCAGAACCGCTCGTAGGGCTCCATGCCCAACGCCTCCATGTCCAACCACAATGTCGCTTCTTCGGGCCCGTACGCGTTGATCGTCACCACTACCAGGACGCAGTCGCCGGTGGTGGGGTCGAACTTGCTGTAAGCCAGCAGCGCGTCATTGTCGACGTTGTGGAAGTGGATGGTGCGCAATTGCTGCAGAGCCGGATGCAACCGGCGAATTGCGTTGAGCCGAGTGATGAACGGCTCCAATGACTTACCTTCGGCCAGCGCGCCCGCAAAGTCGCGCGGGCGCAGTTCGTACTTCTCCGAATTCAGGTATTCCTCGCTGCCCTCCCGCACCGCGCGGTGCTCGAAGAGCTCGTAACCCGAGTACACCCCCCAGGCCGTACTCATCGTGGCGGCCAGCACCGCACGGATGGCGAACATCCCCGGCCCGTTGTGCTGCAGGACCTCATGCAGGATGTCCGGTGTGTTGACGAACAGGTTGGGGGTGCGGATGTCAGCGAGATTGGCTATGTCGTTGCCGAACTCGGTGAGCTCCCACTTCGCGGTGCGCCAGGTGAAGTAACTGTAGGACTGAGTGAAACCCAGTTTGGCCAGACCGTACTGGCGGACCGGCGGAGTGAAGGCCTCGGACAGGAACAACACATCAGGATCGACGGCCTTGACCTGACCGATCAGCCAGGCCCAGAAGTCCGGTGGCTTGGTGTGCGGATTGTCGACCCGAAAGAACTTGACGCCGTGGTCAATCCAATGCCGGACCACGCGCAGCACTTCGTCGTAAAGCCCGGCGGGATCGTTGTCGAAGTTGAGCGGATAGATGTCCTGATACTTCTTCGGCGGATTCTCCGCGTAGGCGATGGTGCCGTCGGGCAGTTCGGTGAACCACTGCCGGTGGTCGCGGGCCCACGGGTGATCGGGGGCGCACTGCAGCGCCAGGTCCAGCGACACCTCCATGCCCAGCTCTCGGGCGGCGGCGACGAAGGCATCGAAGTCGTCAATGGTGCCCAGACTCGGGTGGACAGCGTCATGGCCACCGTCGGCGCTGCCGATCGCCCATGGCGATCCCACGTCTCCGGGCGCCGCGGTGGGATTGTTGTTGCGGCCCTTGCGGTGCACCTCGCCGATCGGATGAATCGGCGGCAGGTACACCACGTCGAATCCCATCTCGGCGATCCGCGGAAGTGCGGCCGTAGCGGTGGCAAAGGTGCCGTGTACTGGCTTCCCGTCGGCGTCCCAGCCGCCGGTGGAACGCGGGAAGATCTCGTACCACGAGCCGAAGCGGGCCAGCGGCCGATCCACCCACACGCCGAATTGCTCGCCGCGCGTCACCAGCTCCCGCAACGGAAACTGATCCAGCAGCTCCTCGACTTCGGGGGACAGCGCCAGCGCGGTCCGGGTCACCGGATCCCCCGGGGTGCGCAGGGCCGTCGCGGTTTCGAGCAGCGGGTGGCGCTGCTGACGCGGCACACCCGTAGCGGCGCGCTCGAATAGCGCGGCGCCGACCAGCAGATCGTTGGAAAGCTCTTTTTCACCCTGGCCCGCATCGAGTTTGGCAATCACTGCATGGCGCCAGGTGTGAATCGGGTCACCCCAGCCGTCGACGCGGAAGGTCCACAGTCCGGTCCTGTCGGGGGCGAACTGACCGTGGAACACGTACGGTTCTAAGCCCACCGTCATCGGAAGATGTTGCGGCTTGACCCGCTGTTGTTCGGCCTGCAACTCCGGCCCGGTCGGCTCTCGTCGGCCGGCCAGCTCCGCCTCGGCGGGTGCAACCGCCTTGATCCGGCGCACGTCGGCAACCTGCGGGTAACGCGTCCCTAAATAGCGGACCACCAGGGTGGCCGCCACAGCATCGTGGCCTTCACGCCACACGGCGGCGCGGACCGGAATTACCTCACCGACCACCGCTTTGGCGGGATACTTACCGCACGAGACGACGGGCTCTACGTCATCGATCTCGACACGACCGGGCACCAATCACTCCGTCCGATTCTTTCCGGCTCCTCCGCGGCCTGAACAGCGGGCCGCATCGTCGCCGGAAGGTCCGATTCTTTCCGGCTCCTCCGCGGCCCGAACTGCGGGCCGCATCGTCGCCGGAAGGTCCGATTCGTTCCGGCTCCTCCGCGGCCCGAACTGCGGGCCGCATCGTCGCCGGAGCGTTCCTGGGCTTGTCACCCCGGGCGGCCGCACCGGTCGTCATCGGGGTGTTGTTCTTAGGTCGTCGGTCAGTTCGCCTCTTTGCGCCCCATACCCACCCTAGTGTCGGGCTACACCGAAGCCGCCAAAAAGCTGTCTCACAAAGGGGGTGCTGTGCAACCCCGCGTGCAGCGAAATCCGCAGTAACGTAGAGCTGCGTGAAAGCCCTTCGCCGCTTTAACGTCCGTGCTCACCTTCCCGACCGTCTCGCCGCGTTGGACCGGCTGTCGACCAACCTGCGCTGGTCTTGGGAAAAGCCCACACAGGATCTATTTGCGACGATCGACCCCGACTTGTGGTCCAAGTGTGGCAAGGATCCCGTGGCGGCGCTCGGTGCGGTGAAACCGGCACGTCTCGACGAGTTGGCGCTCGACGAGGAATTCTTGCGCCGGCTTGACGAGCTGGCGGCCGACTTGGACGACTACTTGAGTCGTCCGCTGTGGTATCAGCAGCAGGAAGCTGCCGGTGTCGCGATGCCCTCCGGGATCGCGTACTTCTCGATGGAGTTCGGCGTCGCCGAAGTGCTGCCGAATTACTCCGGTGGTCTGGGGATTCTTGCCGGCGACCATCTGAAGTCGGCATCTGATTTGGGACTGCCGCTGATCGCCGTGGGGCTGTACTACCGCTCCGGGTACTTCCGGCAATCCCTGACCGCCGACGGCTGGCAGCAGGAGACGTACCCGTCGTTGGATCCGCAGGGCCTGCCGTTGCGGCTGCTCACCGACGCTGCCGGCGATCCGGTGCTGGTCGAGCTGGCGTTGCCGGAGTCTGCGCAGCTGCGGGCGCGGGTCTGGGTCGCCCAGGTCGGTCGCGTGCCGCTGCTGTTGCTGGATTCCGATGTTCCGGAAAACGAGCATGACCTGCGCAGTGTGACCGACCGCCTGTACGGCGGCGACCAGGAACACCGCATCATGCAGGAGATCCTGGCCGGCATCGGCGGGGTGCGGGCCATCCGCGCGTTCACCTCTGTCGAGGGGCGGCCGGCACCCGAGGTGTTCCACATGAACGAGGGCCACGCCGGCTTCCTCGGCGTGGAACGGATCCGTGAGCTGATTGACG
Organism: Mycobacterium sp.; assembly: GCA_032162865.1. Classification (GTDB taxonomy): domain Bacteria; phylum Actinomycetota; class Actinomycetes; order Mycobacteriales; family Mycobacteriaceae; genus Mycobacterium. Next base: position 7,448 of record JAVROG010000046.1, read on the forward strand.
GGGGATTGGACTTCGACACCGCATTGACGGTGGTGCGATCCAGCACGGTATTCACCACTCACACACCGGTACCCGCGGGCATCGACCGGTTTCCGGTGGACATGGTGCAGCGCTACTTCGACGACGTAGGCGACAGCGTGTCCACGCTGCTGCCGGGTGTTGCGACCGACCGAATCCTGGCGCTGGGCGCCGAGGACGATCCGACGAAATTCAACATGGCCCACATGGGTCTGCGGTTGGCGCAACGGGCCAATGGCGTCTCGCTGCTGCACGGCCGGGTGAGCCGGATGATGTTCAACGAGCTGTGGCCGGGATTCGACCCGGGCGAAGTGCCGATCGGGTCGATCACCAACGGCGTTCATGCCCGCACCTGGGCCGCGCCGCAGTGGCTGAAGCTCGGTCGCGAGCTGGCCGGATCGGACTCCTTCAGTGAGCCCGCCGTGTGGTTGCGCCTGCAGCAGGTCGACGCCGGGCACCTGTGGTGGATTCGTTCGCAGCTGCGGGCGCTTCTTGTCGAGGACGTCCGGTCGCGGCTGCGCCACTCGTGGCTGGAGCGTGGCGCATCCGAGGCCGAATTAGGTTGGATAGCAAAGGCTTTCGATCCAGATGTGTTGACGGTAGGTTTCGCCCGGCGGGTGCCGACATACAAGCGGCTGACGCTGATGCTGCGCGATCCCGAGCGTTTGGAGCGCCTGCTGCTTGATCCGGAACGGCCGATTCAGCTGATCGTCGCCGGGAAGTCACACCCCGCGGACGACGGCGGCAAGGCGTTGATCCAGCAGATAGTGCGGTTCGCCGACCGTCCACAGGTGCGTCACCGTATCGCCTTCCTGCCCAACTACGACATGTCGATGGCTCGGTTGCTGTACTGGGGGTGCGACGTCTGGCTGAACAATCCGTTGCGGCCGCTGGAAGCCTGCGGCACCTCGGGGATGAAGAGCGCGCTCAACGGTGGGCTGAACCTGTCGATTCGCGACGGTTGGTGGGACGAGTGGTACGACGGCGAAAACGGTTGGGAGATACCGTCTGCCGACGGCGTGGCCGACGACAACCGGCGCGACGACCTGGAGTCCAGCGGACTCTACAATCTGCTCGAGCAGGCGGTGACGCCGAAGTTCTACGAGCGCGATGACAACGGTGTGCCGCCGCGGTGGATCGAGATGGTGCGGCACACGCTGCAGACGCTCGGCCCGAAAGTGCTGGCCTCGCGGATGGTCACCGACTACGTCGAGCGCTACTACCTGCCGGCCGCCCAGTCGCTGCGCAACACCGTCGGGGCGCACCCAGGCGGCGCCGAATTCGATGCGGCTCGTGAGCTGACCGCGTACCGGCGCCGCGCGCAGGAGGCATGGCCGAAGGTCGACATCACCGACGTCGACAGCACCGGGTTGCCGGATACGCCACTGCTCGGGTCGAAGCTGACGCTGACCGCGACCGTGCAATTGGCCGGCCTGGCCCCCGATGAGGTGACGGTGCAGGCGATGCTGGGCCGGGTGGACGCCGGCGATGAGTTGCTGGACCCGGCGACCGTCGAGATGACGTACACCGGCAGCGCCGAAGGGGGCAACCAGGTCTTCTCCGCGACGACGCCGCTGCCGCTGGCCGGGGCGCTGGGCTACACCGTGCGGGTGTTGCCTCGTCATCCGATGCTGGCCGACAGCAGCGAACTGGGACTGGTCACCCTGGCCTGAGCGCTACGTCTTCGTCAGTCGCTGCAGCGCCTCGCGGACCTGCGCGGCGTTGGTGGTCGGCCAGAACGGTGGCAGTGAGGCGCGCAGGTACTCCCCGTACCGGGCGGTGGCCATGCGGGAGTCCAGCACCGCGACGACACCGCGGTCCGTGACGCGACGCAGCAGTCGGCCCGACCCCTGCGCCAGCAACAGCGCCGCGTGGTTCGCTGCGACGGCCATGAAGCCGTTGCCGCCGCGGGCGGCCACCGCACGCTGGCGGGCGCTCAGCAGCGGATCGTCCGGCCGGGGAAACGGAATCCGGTCGATCAGCACCAACGACAGGGACGGCCCCGGCACGTCGACGCCCTGCCACAGCGACAGCGTGCCGAACAGAGAGGTGGCAGGGTCAGCGGCGAACTGCTCGACCAGCGCCGAGGTGCTGTCGTCGCCCTGGCACAGCACCGGCGTGGTCAGCCGTGCGCGCATAGCCTCGGCGGCAGCGCGGGCCGCACGCATCGACGAGAACAACCCCAGCGTGCGCCCGCCGGCCGCGGCGACCAGTTCGGCGATTTCGGTCAGCTGCTCGGCCGAGCCGGCGCCATCGCGCCCGGGCGGCGGCAGATGCGCGGCGACGTAGAGGATTCCTGACTTGGCGTGGTGGAACGGTGATCCCACATCCAGGCCCCGCCAGCTCTCCTCCTTTCCGCTCAGCCCCCATGCCGTCGCCATGGCATCGAACGCGCCGCCGACCGTCAACGTCGCCGACGTGAGCACCGTCGTCGAGCGGGAGAACACCCGAGTGGCCAGTAGGTCGGCTACCGACAGCGGAGCTACCCGCAGCACCGAGCGCGGTGTACCGCGGCTTTCCTCGTGGTCCAGCCAGACGATGTCGGTGCGATCGGGGATGGCGGGCCCAAATGAGGCGAGGATCCGCGCCGCGGTATCGGAGATTTCGATCAATGCCGCGGCCGCCTCCGCCCGCGCTGAGGCCGCGCGTGCGTCGTTCGTGCCCTCGATCGCCGAGCGGGCCGCACTCGCCGCGTCGCGCAGCGCGGTCAGGTAGGTCGCCAACTCGTCGTCGAGATAGTCGATGCGGCCGGGTTGAGCGTCGTGGATGGCCGACGAGAAGGTGGCCGAGGCCGCCTCCAGGCGCTGGACCAGTTCTGGGCCTACGAGCCGGGCAATCCGCCGCGCGGCGACGCCGAGGGTCGCCGAGGTCAACTCCGCGGTGGCGACCGAGGTGACCCGGTCGGTCAACTCGTGCGCTTCGTCGACGACCAGCAGCGTATGTTCGGGCAGCACGGCGGAGTCGGACACGGCGTCGATGGCCAGCAACGCATGGTTGGTGACGACAACATCGGCGCGGCCCGCTCGCGCGCGCGCCCGTTCCGAGAAGCACTCGGTGCCGAACTGACAGCGCGCCACGCCGATACATTCGCGCGCGGAAACGCTGACCTGAGACCAGGATCGATCCGGCACGCCGGGCTTGAGGTCGTCGCGATCGCCGGATTCGGTGCTCGATGCCCAGTCGGTGAGGCGTTGCACGTCGCGGCCCAACGCGCTGACCGCCATCGGGTTGAACAGTTCCTCCTGCGGTACGTCGGAGTCCTCGCCCGCACTGCCTTCCGTCGAGCCATGAATTTTGTTCAGGCACAAGTAGTTTCGACGGCCTTTGAGCAACGCGAACTTCGGCTCGCGGGGCAGCGCGTCGGCCAGCGAATCGGCCAACCGGGGCAGATCGCGATCGACGAGTTGGCGTTGCAACGCGATGGTGGCCGTCGACACGACGACGGGTGCGTCATCGCTGACCGCGCGCACGATCGAAGGAATCAGGTATGCCAACGACTTGCCGGTGCCGGTGCCGGCCTGGACGACCAGGTGCTCACCGGTGTCGAAGGCCTGCGCGACCGCGGTGGCCATGTCCAGTTGGCCCTGGCGTTCACTGCCACCGAGGGCGGCTACCGCGACGGCCAGCAGTTCGGGTACTGAAGCGGTAACCGGTTCCGGCACGGGCGGGTTACCTCGTCAGGCCGGGATGGTTTGGGTCGGGATCGCCGGATCGCCGGGGGACAATCTCAACCCCTCCCACGGCAGGCTGCGCAACCCGGACGCCACCAAGTCCCGCGCGGCGCTCAGGTCGTTGTCGACGATCACCTCTCCCGCCCGTACCAGCGGTGTCGTCAGCACCCGGTGCGGCTCGGCGACGTCCGGCGGCTGCCCGGCGGGGTGCACGATCTCCTCGGTGACGATGCCGGTCGGTCGGGCCAGTCGCAGTGCCTCCTTGCGGCCACCCCGGGACTGCTTCTGGCTGCTGCGCTTCTGCACCGGAATGCCATCCACCTCAACCAGTTTGTAGACCATGCTGGCCGTCGGCGCTCCCGAGCCCGTGACCAGCGAGGTACCGACTCCGTAGCTGTCCACCGGCGCAGCCTCCAGTCCGGCGATGGACGACTCGTCGAGATCACTGGATACCACGATGCGGGTCTGGGTCGCACCCAGCTCATTGAGCTGGGCACGTACCTGGTGGGCCAGCTCCACGAGGTCGCCGGAGTCGATGCGGACGGCCCCCAGCGAAGGGCCCGCGGCGGCCACCGCGTTGGCCACGCCTCTGGTGATGTCGTAGGTGTCCACCAGCAGCGTGGTGCCGGGACCCAGTGCGTCGACTTGGGCGCGAAATGCGGCGAGCTCAGACTCTTGCGGGGACAGGTCCCGCTCCGTGTGCAGCATGGTGAAGGCGTGCGCGGCGGTGCCGACCGTGGGTATGCCGTATAACCGCTGAGCCTCGAGGTTGGACGTGTTGGCGAAACCGGCGATGTAGGCGGCGCGGGCCGCCGCGACCGCGGCGCGCTCGTGAGTGCGACGCGAGCCCATATCGGTGACCGGGCGGTTCCTGGCGGCGTAGACCATGCGGGCTGCGGCCGACGCGATCGCTGTGTCGTGGTTGAAGATCGACAGCACCAGGGTTTCGAGCAGCACGCATTCGGCGAAGGTGCCGTGCAGCGAAAGGATGGGGGAGTTGGGGAAGTACAGCTCGCCCTCGGCGTAGCCGTCGATATCGCCGCTGAAGCGGAAGTCCCGCAGGTGGTCCAACGTAGCGGCGTCGAGGAACTGGGCCAGCAACTCACACGCGGCATCGTCGAACCTGAACTGTGGCAAGGTTTCCAGCAGCCGCCCGGTGCCGGCCACCACTCCGTACCGCCGCCCGGACGGGAGCCGGCGGGCGAACACTTCCCAGCTGGTCTGCCGATGAGCCGAGCCGTCACGCAGCGCCGCTGCCAACATGGTCAACTCGTATTTATCGGTCAGCAGCCCAGCGAAGGCCGAGTCGTTCACAGCCCTACGGTATCGGCTAGCTGCAAAGACGGCCCGGCTCGGTATCCTTAGCCGCATGGTTGTAGCGAAAGCGCCGGCGAAGCCGGGCAGCACGGGGCAACGCGAATCTGCTCCGGTCGAGGCTACGACGAGTCCATGGGTCACCATCGTCTGGGACGACCCCGTCAACCTGATGACGTATGTGACTTACGTGTTCCAGAAGCTGTTCGGTTACAGCGAGCCGCACGCCACCAAGCTGATGATGCAGGTGCACAACGAAGGTAAGGCCGTGGTCTCAGCGGGCAGCCGCGAATCCATGGAAGTCGACGTGTCCAAGCTGCATGCCGCCGGTTTGTGGGCGACGATGCAGCAGGACCAGTGAATTCGCGGATACCCGGAACACACAGTGCGCAAATGGAAGCGCGTCGAGACTCGTAACGGTCCCCGATTTCGGTCGTCGTTGGCACCGCATGAGTCGGCCCTGCTCAAGAACCTGGTCGGCGCGATGATCGGCCTGCTCGACGAACGCCAATCCACCTCGCCGTCCGACGAGCTCGAGGACATCACCGGAATCAAGACCGGGCATTCGCAGCGCCCGGGGGACCCGACGCTCGGGCGGCTGCTTCCCGATTTCTACCGACGCGAGGACCCAGACTCCTTGGGTCCATCGGACCCGTTGTCCCTCGATGCCTCAGAAACCCTCAACTCGGCGCTGCGGAGTCTGCACGAGCCGGAGATCATCGATGCCAAACGTGTTGCCGCGCAGCAGTTATTGGACACGGTGCCGGACAACGGCGGCAGGCTCGAACTGACGGAAGAGACCGCCAACGCGTGGATTTCGGCGGTCAATGACCTTCGGCTAACGCTGGGCGTCATGCTCGAGATCGGCCCCGAAGGCCCGGAACGCTTGTCGGCTGACCATCCGCTGGCGGCCCACTTCGACGTCTATCAGTGGCTGACGGTGTTGCAGGAATACCTGGTTCTGGTGCTGATGGGTAAGCCGACGGAATGAACTCCATCACCGACGTCGGCGGGATCCGCGTCGGCCACCACCATCGGCTGGATCCTGATGCGTCCCTCGGTGACGGGTGGGCCAGCGGCGTCACGGTGGTGCTTCCGCCGCCGGGAACCGTGGGCGCGGTCGACTGCCGGGGCGGTGCCCCGGGCACCCGCGAGACCGATCTGCTCGACCCGATCAACAGCGTGCGCTACGTGGACGCCGTGCTGCTGGCTGGCGGCAGTGCCTACGGTCTGGCCGCGGCGGACGGCATCATGCGCTGGCTGGAAGAACGGCAGCGCGGCGTCGCGATGGGCACCGGAGTGGTGCCGATCGTGCCGGGCGCGGTACTTTTCGACCTGCCGGTCGGTGGCTGGGATTGTCGTCCCAGCGCCGAGTTCGGCTATGCGGCCTGCGAAGCGGCCCATGGGTCTGGCGACGCGGCGCCGGTGCCGGTCGGGACGGTCGGCGCCGGGGTAGGGGCGCGCGTTGGTGTGCTGAAGGGGGGCGTGGGGACGGCATCTGTCTCCTTGCCGTCCGGCGTGACGGTCGGCGCGCTGGTAGTGGTGAATGCCGCCGGCGAAGCCGTCGATCCGGCCACCGGCCTGCCGTGGATGGCCGAGCTGATCCGCGAGTTCGCGCTCACGAGACCGCCATCCGAACAGATCGAGGCGCTGGCGCAATTACCGTCGCCGTTGAGCTCGCTGAATACGACGATCGCCGTGGTGGCGACGGACGCCGCGCTGAGCCCGGCGGCATGCCGTCGCGTGGCGATCGCCGCGCACGACGGGCTGGCCCGCACACTGCGGCCAGCCCACACCCCGCTGGACGGCGACACCGTGTTCGCCTTGGCCACCGGCGCGGTGGAGGTGCCGCCGGCGACCGGCACACCGGCAGCGCTGTCGCCCGAGACGGGCCTGCTGACCGAGGTGGGTGCGGCCGCTGCCGACTGCCTGGCTCGGGCGGTGCTCAACGGGGTAATCGCGGCCGAGTCGGTGGCCGGAATACCTGCTTACCGACACCTGTTGCCCGGAGCGTTCACCCCAGGGGAACGCCGGTAGCCTGGATAAAGCCGAGAACGCTCCGGAAGGCCAGCTATGGGCACGAAATCACACACGCCGGCGACGCAGACCAATAAGCCCCGGTGGGTGGTCGGCGCGACGACGATCATCACCTTCGTCGCCCTGCTGTATGTCGTCGAGCTGATCGACCAGCTCAGCGGCGACCGGCTGGACCGCAACGGCATCAGGCCGCTGACCACGGACGGCCTGTGGGGCATCGTCTTTGCCCCGCTGCTCCACGCGAACTGGCAGCATCTGATCGCCAACACCATTCCGATGCTGGTGCTGGGCTTCCTGATGACACTGGCCGGGCTGGCCCGGTTCGTCTGGGCGACCGCGATCGTGTGGATCCTGGGTGGCTTGGGAACTTGGCTGATCGGCAACGTGGGCAGCAGTTGCGGCCCGACTGACCACATCGGCGCCTCCGGCCTGATCTTTGGCTGGCTGGCCTTCCTGCTGGTGTTCGGATTCTTCGTGCGCCGGATCTGGGACATCATCATCGGACTGGCGGTGTTGTTCGTGTACGGCGGCGTGCTGCTCGGCGCGCTGCCGGTCCTCGGTGTGTGTGGTGGTGTGTCGTGGCAGGGCCATCTGTGTGGCGCGGTGGCCGGCGTGGTGGCGGCGTATTTGCTGTCCAGCCCGGAGCGCAAAGCCCAGGCGCTGAAGCGAGCAGGCAAGCCGTTGCCGCGCGGCATATGAGTTCGCCTCTCTCGCCTATCGGGATTTTCGACTCCGGCGTCGGTGGGCTCACGGTCGCGCGGGCGATCATCGACCAACTGCCCGACGAGGACATCATCTACGTCGGCGACACCGGCAACGGCCCCTACGGTCCGCTGCCCATTCCGGAGATCCGCGCGCACGCGCTGGCCATCGGTGACGATCTGGTCAACAGGGGCGTCAAGGCGCTTGTGATCGCGTGCAACACCGCGTCGTCGGCGTGCCTTCGCGACGCAAGGGAGCGGTATGCGCCCGTGCCCGTCGTCGAGGTGATCCTGCCCGCGGTGCGCCGCGCGGTGGCCGCGACCC
>JAVROG010000047.1:0-5685 GCA_032162865.1 Mycobacterium sp.
CGTTGGGCCACTTGCAGTTTCGGCCACGACCAGGGACTTGTCGACCAGCAGTGTGAGCAGGTCGAGGACCTGGAAGCGTTCCACGTCGCCGCCGTCCGGCGACCGCCTCGGCGGCGTCGAGGTCGAACCCGCCCATGAACACCGCCAGCCTGGCGAACAAAACCCGTTCGGGCTCGGTCAGTAGCGCGTGCGACCAATCCACCGAGGCCCGCAACGTCTGCTGGCGGCGCACCGCCGCGCGTGCGCCCCCGGTCAGCAGCCGGAAGCGGTCATGCAGGCTGTCGCGGATCTCGGTCAGCGACAAGACGCGCACCCGCGCCGCCGCCAGCTCGATCGCCAGTGGCACGCCGCCTAGGCGCCGGCAGATCTCCGCCGCGGTGGCGGTGTTCTCGTCGGTGAGGCGGAAATCGGGCCGGACCCGTCGCGCGCGGTCGGCGAACAATTCGATCGCCTCGTCGGCCAGCGACAGCGACGGCACCCGCCAACTCACCTCGCCCGCCACCCCGATCGGCTCGCGACTCGTCGCCACAACCGTCACCGCCGGGCAGCCGCGCTGCAAGCCGACAACCAGCGCCGCACACGCGTCGAGCAGATGCTCACAGTTGTCCAGCACCAGAAGCATCCGCCGATCGCCCACGAACCTCAGCAGCATGTCCATCGTCGAGCTGCCCTGCTGGTCGGGCAGGCCCAGCGCGCGGATCACCGCGACCGGCACCAGATCGGGATCGGTGATCGGTGCCAAATCGACCAGCCACACCCCGCCGCCGAATCCACCGGCGATCGCCGTCGCCACCTGCACCGCCAAGCGCGTTTTGCCGACACCACCCGCACCGGTGAGCGTCACAAGCCGGTTGTCGGCTAGGATCTGCCGCACGTCGCCGATTTCGGCTTCACGGCCCACGAAACTCGTGAACTGAGTCGGAAGATGGTGGGCTACAACACTTTCAGGCGCTCGCAACGGCGGGAAGTCGTTGCACAGGTCGGGGTGGCACAGCTGCACAACCCGTTCCGGGCGCGGGAGATCCCGCAGCTGATGCGAACCAAGGTCGGTCAGCCAGGCGTCGGCCGGCAGCCGATCGAGAACCAGGTCTTCGGTCGTGCCCGACAGAACAGTCTGCCCGCCGTGGGCCAAATCGCGCAGCCGTGCGGTCCGGTTGATGGTCGGACCGATGTAGTTGCCCTCGTCACGCAGCTGCACCTCCCCGGCGTGCACGCCGATGCGCAGCCGGATCGGGGCCAGCGGCGCCCGCTGCAACTCCAGGGCGCACGCCACCGCGTCGCTGGCCCGCGCGAACGCGACCACGAAGCTATCCCCCTCACCCTGCTCCACCGGCCGCACACCGTGATGGGCGGAGATGACGTCACACACCGTGAGATCGAGCCGCGCGATGGCGGCCGTCATCTCCTCTGGCTGGGTCTGCCACAGCCGCGTAGAGCCCTCAACGTCGGCCAGCAACAACGTCACCGTTCCGGTTGGAAGCTCGCTCACACCTAGGTCGCTCCAGTTCAACGGCGTATCCGCCCGTGGGTCCGTTTCGCTCATGCTAGCCAGCATGCGGTGGCCACACGCCGCGAAACATCCGCGGAACCGCGTAGATTGCCGCCCCCGCCATGCGGATCTACGACGTCGCACCGCGCGGATTTACGCGTGCGGACCGACGATCCCGCGCTGATGAAACCGGATCGTCGACCTAAACCGACCAGAGGAGACCACCATGACCATCCACACCGCGCCGGTAGTGGCATTAGACCGGGAAGCGGCCCGGGCGGCGATCGGCTCGGCGGCTGAGGGCTTCGTCAGGCTGCTGCGGGACACCGTTGACATCGCTCGCCCAGCGGCGGGAACCGACTGGACCGTCGCCGAGACCGCGGCCCACGTATCCAACGTACTCGCCGGGTTCAACGCGGCGATCGCCGGGGAAATGCAGGCGCTTACCCCGGAGCAATACCTGGATGCGGACTTCCCGACCCGGCTGGCCGCCACCAACGCCGCCACGAACGCCATGGTCGATCACACCGACGCGGGGCGGCTTGCGGAGCTGATAACCGATGGGGCACAACGGTTTCTGGAGCTCGCGACGGCAGCCGATCCACGGCTGGAATGCGCGACGCCGTGGTACGGCCCTGGCCGGACCCGCACCGTGGACTGCCTCACCGCCTTGGCGCTGGGTGAGCTGACCGTGCACGGGTACGACATCGCGACCGGGACGGGCCGGCGGTGGCCGCTGTCCGCCGAGCACGCCAAGCTCATCGTGGGCACGGTGTGCCCGGAGATGACGCCGCTGGTGGTGCGACCCGAAGCGGGCCACGGCGCGCCGGTGACCTTCGAGGTCCGGCTGCGCGACAACGGCCCCCGCTACACCATCCGAGTCGCCGACGGCACGGCAGAAGTCCGGCCCGTCGGCGGCCCGGTGGATTGCGTGATCTCTGCGGACCCAGTGACATACTTGCTGGTCGTCTACGGTCGGATGCCTCTGGGTCGGGCTCTTCTACGGGGCGGGGTGCTGGCGTGGGGCCGCCGTCCGTGGCTCGGGTTGCGGTTCAAGGACCTGTTCTTCAACCCGTGACACGAGGCAGCAGAACCAGGCTCGGGATCTTTTCCCTGCCTAGGCCTTCGTTGTTGAGCTGCCGGGAATCGAACCCGTTTCGGGGTGCTGGCCCCTGAGCCGAAGCGACACTGAGTTGCGAAATGACCCGCTGTATCAGCGACATCGGCTGTAGCTCAACAACTTTGGCTCCAAGAGACGCTACAATAAGTCGAAGGATCGCGATGTCGATGTGAGGCATTCGGGATGATTCCCGCTCGGGAGCGCCGGGCACATGTCCAGCTTGTCCGGGTCGATCGCGTTCACGTTGGAAGGGTACGGCCATTCACGTGGCACTGCGCACGACGTGACCGGCAACTGGAACCGGCCAGGCCCTTCGGGTTGCCTGCGATTCCTGGTGGAGCCGGCGGCGGCTCATGCATAGCGAACAGGGGTAGCCGTTACCCGACGGCGGTGATTCCCGTGTTAGAGATGGTAAATCCACGGCCTGAGGGCACAGTGCAGGTAACCCCGCTGGTCTCCGACCGACAGCTGAAAGGGCCGAGTACAGCCGTTAGGCCGTAGGCGAGAGTGGGAGTGCCTTGGCCCGCGTTGCCAAGACAGGTTTCTCCCGTACAGGGTTTGAACGAGCCGTCAGTGGACATGTGCACCGACTGCGGTGGCGAGTCGGTCTGGCAGTACGTTTCGTCAGGTATGCCACTGCCGCGTTGATAGTTGACCTCGCAGCCGAGGTTTCGCGACGGAGTGAGGAAGCTACACCACGTTTTGGTGCAGACCGGATTTTCGGCCACCGCCTGCGGCGTCCCGATACCGCAGCCAACGACCACGACCGCCATTGCCGCGACGAGTGTCCGACGCACGGTACCTCCCTAGGCCGCCCCGATCGTTGTTGCGTTGGAAACGTATCAAAAGCGAATCGCGGTTTGAAGCAAATTCGTATTACGGCGCCGGTGCTCGTAGACCTCATCCGGGCACGCAGGGTGCGCCCCGTGACGCTCGACGAAGTGTCCCCGACCGTAGATCCCGCACCGAGCATCCGAATTCGCGAGGAGGTTGACATCAATCTCAACGGCGCCTCGATTACCGAGCGTCGAACCGACCGTGGATACGATTGAGCGATAACGCTTTTCGATGAGCATCAAGCCGGCGACAGTCGTTGGCGGCAGATCTTCGCCGACGACTTCGTAAGCGACACATGTGAATTCCTCGGCAAGCTCATCAAAGGCCGCTGCGCGAGGTCAGCCACGTCCTGCCGCAATCCCCCGCGTAATTGCCTGCGAACGGCGAACAGGAGTTGATGCGAACATGCCGGTCAGTTCGACGCCGGCGAGATGCTCTGCTCGTAGTGGAACACGTTGCCGGGGTCGTACTTTGACTTGATCGTGCGCAGACGACCGACATTGGATCCCCAGTAGGCGGTCTCCCAGTCCGCCATGCCGACGTTCGGCACGTTGACATAGGCGCCACTCACATAGGGCCGCAACGCCTGGCTGAACTCGGCAATCCAGGCCTGGGCCTTCGCGGTGATCGGATCGCTTTGTGCTGGCACCCCGCCACGAGTGCCCCAGCCGGTGCCTGGCTCGGCATAGAAAAGCGCGCCGCGGTGCGCAAACGCTGAGCCGGCAGGGGGATCGCTACCCTTGACCGCGCCGCCGAAGGCATTGGTGAAGTAGTTGGAGTCCGGCGAGGGGGCTTTTGCGATGAAGGACCCGATCAGATTGATCGCCTCAGCGGGGAACGGGTCGGTGATGAACTGCGAGAAGAACTTCCAGTTCGCGGGCTCATCCTTCGTCGGTACCTGGAATCCTGCATAGGTGTCGGCCCATTTCCCATTCTTTGTCGAGACATCGGGCTTGCCGATCGAAAGGATCGGCGCCAGAAGTTGTTTCGCTTCTTCCTCCGGCCCCGACGAGAGAACAGCGAACAGTAGGATCGCTTCGGGGTGGATCTCAAGCTGGCTCGTGAGGCGGTTGTCTGTGCTTGGCGCCGACCGCTGCCAAGCGTCGAAGACGCCCTGCAAGTCGTTGAGTCCTTGCCACGTCGCGGTCACGTAGGTGACGTCCGGCAGTGGATGAACCTTGTAGGTCAGTGAGGTGACGATTCCGAAATTGCCGTTTCCGGCGCCGCGCAGAGCCCACAGCAGATCCGGGTTGTTCGTCGCGTCGACATTGATCGCCTTGGCCCCGTCGGCACCCGAGGTGACGACGACCTCGGCCGCCATCAGGTTGTCGGAGGCCATGCCGAGGCTTCGGGTGAGGAGGCCGAAGCCGCCGCCGAGCGTCGCGCCGGCCAGGCCAACGGTGCCCTCCGTTCCGGTCGGCGCCGCGAGACCCTGCGCACCGAGCGCAGTCACCGCCTCCATCTGGTTGAGCCCAGCGCCAACCGTCGCAGTGCTGGCGGCTGCGTCGATCTTGGCCGACTTCAGCTCACTGACGTCGATCACGATGCCGTTGTCTACGTTCGACCAGCCCTCGAGGCAGTGCCGGCCACTCCGTACCCGCAGCGCGACGTCGTTCTGCCGCGCCCAGGTGAGGGCATTGACCACATCCTGAGTCGCCTGGGCGAAAACGATCACCAACGGATAGTGCGTGAAAAGCGCGTCCCAGCCGGCACTCGCCGTCGGATAGTCCGCGTCGCTAGGGCGGACGATCCGGCCGGTGAGGGTCGCCGGCGGGCTCTTCGCGGCCGGAGAGGACGCGGTGCCTGAGGTGGTAGTCGGTTTGGATGGAGAGTCCGTGCTGCAGCCCGCAACACCCGTGACGGCAGCGGCAGCACCGGCCGCGCCGGTCACCTTCAGAAGGTCACGACGGGAGATTTCCATTGCGCAGGCTAACACCGTGCCGACGGAGCGACCGGCTTTATCGTCGGACCGAGGAGGCTCTGCCGCCTTGCGTCCAGGAGTTCGGTGTCAACGTTCATATCACGGAGACTGACCGTCACGGTTGACGCCCAGGGTTGATCCGGCGGCATCGTGGGAAGTCCCACTTCATGGGCTCAGCCGGAACAGTGCTCGGGATGCTCGTGAACCATCCGCGAGCATCCGACCCCGACCGATTGCATGACGCCGTGTCGGGCGCGACGGTGCTGGTCACCGGCGCCTCGTTCGGCATCGGCGAAGCCACCGCACGCAAACTCGCCT
>JAVROG010000048.1:0-6997 GCA_032162865.1 Mycobacterium sp.
TCGAAGTCGACGATCCCGATGGTGCCGACCCCGGCTGCGGCCAGGTACAGCAACGTCGGCGCGCCCAGACCACCGGCACCGATCACCAACACCCGCGCGTTCTTGAGGCGCTTCTGCCCGTCCACGCCCAGTTCGGGAATGATCAGGTGGCGACTGTAGCGGGCCACCTCTTCGCGGCTGAGCGTGGCGGCAGGTTCCACCAGCGGCGGCAGTGGCGTCGACACCCAAACATCTCCCGACTACCCAGGGCAGCTCGCCGAGCCTTAACTCACGGCGAAAAATCAAGCCAGACTTCGCCATCAGGTTACGCCCGCGAGAAATCCAACAAAGCTAGGCGATCGGGAACGGCCAGGGATTGAACCGGCACGTCTTCCCGTCCGCCTTGACCTGATCGGGGTCGAACTTGGCCCCGTCGTCGTTGGCGGTGGAGAAGGTCTGCTGCATCATCACCGGCGCCAGCCCACCCTGCTGGTCGCAGGGCTCATGGCGCACGTACCCGATCGCGTGGCCGACCTCATGGTTGACCACGTACTGCCGGTAGGAGCCGACGTCGCCCTCGAATGGAACGGCACCGCGGATCCAGCGCGCCTCGTTGATGAATACCCGCGCCTGCCGGTCCGCTCCGAATGACGGGTTATAGCAGGATGTTTCGAGACGGAATTCGTAGCCGCAGCCCTCGCGCACGCTCACCGGCGAGACCAGCGAGATGCGGAAATCGGGTTTGCCGCTAGCGATCCGGATGAACCCGAACTGCGGGTTGTGCGTCCAACCCTTGGGGTTGGCCAATGTCTGATCGACCATTTGCGCGAATGCGTTGTCGCCGCCGTACATGGTCGGATCCAAACCGTTCTCGATTTCGATCGTGTACTTGAACACCTTGGCAGTGCCCTCACCGATCTGCGGAGTGGTGCCCGGAACTACGCGATAGGTCTTGTCGCCCGCTTCGGTGAACTGGCCGCCGTCGGGCAACGTTCCGGCCGGCAGGTTCGCGTCGAACGCGACGAGGCCGCGAGGAGGCGTGTCGATGATCGAGGTGCCCACCGCTCCGATAGTGGGCGGCTCCTTGTGGATGGTGCGGGCCGCCGGCTTCGGCGTGCTGGTCCCGGTCACCGTTTGATAGCCCACCACCAGGGTCAGCACCGCCAGGAAGGGCAACGCGTAGGCCCGCCAGCCGTAGGTCGACACGAATCGTCCCAACCACGATTGCTTGCGCCATTGGCGGGGCCGGTCGCGATCGGCACGGACCCGCCCGGCAGTCTGCCCAAGTGGGTCACGCTGGGCCCGCAGCGGCTCGCGCCGCTCGTCACGCAGCACGGGTGCGCGACCAGTGCCGCGGGCAGGCCGCGGGGACTCCATCTAGCCAGAATGGCACAGTAGCTTGGGGCGACCAGCCCTGGCGCGCCCGAAAAACACCGCCGACTGCGGCCCTCGTGTGATCTTCGGCGCGGTATAGCGCCAGTTCGGATCGGACAAACGCCGCAGGTAGTAATGTCGTTGCGACACAGTGTGCGGCCCACGGGGATGGCAAAATGGCCGCAGACCAAAGCGATCAGATTGAGGACCAATGAGCGATCTCGCGAAGGCGGCGCAGCGGCGTACCGTCCGATCGCCCGACGGTGTGCGGCCGATCGAAGGCGCGGCAACCTCAAACCGCCGCGGCAACCGCCTGCCCCGCGATGAGCGTCGCGGCCAATTGCTCATCGTCGCCAGTGATGTCTTTGTCGAAAGCGGTTACCACGCGGCCGGGATGGACGAGATCGCCGACCGCGCGGGCGTCAGCAAACCGGTTCTCTACCAACACTTTTCGAGCAAGTTGGAACTGTACCTGGCCGTGCTGAACCGGCACGTCGACAATCTGGTCAGTGGCGTGCAGGGCGCGCTGAGCCGGACGACCGACAACCGGCAACGGCTGCACTCGGCGGTGCAGGCGTTCTTCGATTTCATCGAGCACGACAGCCAGGGCTATCGGCTGATCTTCGAGAACGACTACGTCACCGAACCCGAGGTCGCCGCGCAGGTACGGGCGGCCACCGAATCGTGCATCGACGCAGTGTTCGCGCTGATCGCCGAAGATTCCGGGCTGGACCCACACCGCGCCCGGATGATTGCCGTGGGCCTGGTCGGCGTGAGCGTCGACAGCGCCCGCTACTGGCTGGACTCCGATCGTCCGATCTCGAAGTCAGACGCCGTAGATGGCACCGTGCAGTTCGCCTGGGGCGGCCTGTCGCACGTGCCGCTTGCTCGCTCTTAAGCCTTAGCCGCGACTTCGGCGCCGACGCCGAAACCGACCCGGCGCGCATCGGCGACACCGATCTCGACGTAGGCGATCCTGGCGGCGCTGATGAGGAAGCGACGGCCGCGCTCGTCGTTCAAGCTCAATAGGCCCGAACCATCGCGCAACGCGGCGTCGACGAGTTCTTCGACCTCAGTGGGCGTCTGCGCACTGGAGAACACCAGCTCGCGCGGACTGTCCGTGATACCGATCTTGACCTCCACGGGGCCCCTTCCGTTGGCAATTCCGTCGCAAGCCTGTCATCAGCAGGCTAGTGGAAGGACCGGACCCGTATGGCCCCCCGCCCCCAGACCCGTAGTTCGCGGTTAGCGAACGAACCCATCACGATTCGGTCTAGCACCCGCGCGACCAGGCATCCGCGCACTTTGCGTCTATACCATCGGAAACATCAGCAACATACGTAACACCCTCTACGACTTCGTCCGGGACCTCGAGGACTTCCCGGACGATAAGCGATACGACGATCTTGACGATGCCCATCTTGACGGGGCCGGTTATGAAGCCGGCTTCGACGAGGACGCCGAAGACGAAGAATGGGCCTGGCCTGCGGATCACCGCTGGCGGTCGGTCGCCCTGTTCCTCGGTGCCGTCGTGGCGATTGGCGCGATCGCGACCGCGGTCATCATCAACAGCGGCGACAGCGCGACGACGAAGGCGACGGTCGGGCCTCCCGCTCCGCGGACGGTGATGTCCACGTCACCCCGGACGACGGCCCCGCCCAACATGTCGCCCACCCCGAGCGCGCCGCCCAGCACCACGCACCGACTCCCGCAGGAGACGGTGACCACCGTGCCGCCGCCCAGCAGCGCGCCCACCCAGATTCCCACCGCGGCGCCGGCGCCGACGGCTGTTCCTCCGGGGGCCACTTTGAGTCCGCGCACCGTCGTCTACAGCGTGGCCGGGTCCAAGCAGATCTTCGACATGGTGAACATCGCCTACACCGACGCGCGGGGCTTCCCGGTAACCGAATTCAACGTGTCGCTGCCGTGGACGAAGGTTGTCGTGCTCAACCCGGGCGTGCAGACCGAATCGGTGATAGCCACCAGCATTCTCAGCGGGCTGAACTGTTCGATCGTCAATGCGCAAGGTCAGCTGGTCAAGGCGTCGACCCACAACTCGTCCATCGCGACCTGCACCCGCTAACGCCGGAACCTCAGCGCCCAGGGCCTAGCTCAGGCCGAGTTCGCGCATCCGCTGGTCATGCGTGCGCTGCAGCCGATCGAAAAAGGCGCCGAGCTGGGTCAGGCCACCGGTGCCGGCGACCACCAGGTCGACCAGCTCATCGTGGTCGGCCAGCAGGAACTGAGCCTGGGTGATGGCCTCGCCGAGCAGCCGACGAGACCACAACGCCAACCTGCTGCGCTGCTTGCCGCTGGCGTTCACCGCGGCGCGCACCTCGGCGACGACGAATTGGGAGTGTCCCGTCTCCGACAACGCCGCCCGAACCACGTCGGCGACCTCGTCGGGCAACCCTCCGGCGATCTCCAGATACAAATCGGCGGCCAGCGCGTCCCCGACATAGGTCTTCACCAAGGCTTCCAACCAGGTACTCGGCATGGTCAGCCGGTGGTAATTCTCCAGCGCCGACACATACTTCGACATCGCGGGGACGACGTCGACGCCGCGGCGTTCCAGGGCATCGCGCAGCAGCTCGTAGTGGCCCATCTCGGCGGCGGCCATACTGGCCATCGAGATCCGTCCGCGCAGGTCCGGAGCCATTCGCGCCTCGTCGGTCAACCGGTAGAAGGCAGCCACCTCGCCGTATGCGAGCACCGCGAACAGTTCGTTGACGCCGGGATGATCTGCCGTGAGTGCTGGCCTGGCCGAATCCGTCGCCTGGCTGGTTCCCGACGACCCGGACGAGGGCCCAGCAGGGGGCTCGGAAGAGGTCGGGGGCATGGCAACACTGTAGTCGGCGGGTGTAGCTAAACGCGGGCCCCTGCGGCGCGACCGGCTATGATGGTCCTAGGTAGTGGCTGAATCTGTGCTGCCACCGCCAAAGAAATGTGCGTGCACGCATCGGCCCGCCGCCGCCCATAGGGACGCGGCAGCAGGCCCCGGCGACGTAATCGGAGTCGTGACTCGTGCGCGCGTGATCCGCGACACAGAGACAACGACAGACATCCGATGTACGTCACCGAAAGGCTCTTACCCAGCGTATGACCGCACTCAAAAACGCACCTGAACTAACTTTTGCCACACTCGGAGTCCGCGACGAGATAGTCCGGGCCCTAGCCGAAAAAGGCATCGAGAAACCGTTTGCTATCCAGGAACTCACGCTGCCGCTGGCGCTCGACGGCGAGGACGTGATCGGTCAGGCCCGCACCGGCATGGGCAAGACCTTTGGTTTCGGCGTGCCACTGCTGCAGCGCATCACTTCCGAAACCGCGACGCGGCCGCTGACCGGGGCCCCGCGGGCCCTGATCGTCGTGCCCACCCGCGAACTGTGCCTGCAGGTCAACGGCGACCTGGCCACCGCGGCCAAGTACCTGACCGCCACCAAGGACGACGGAAGTGAGCGTCCGTTGTCCGTGGTCGCCATCTACGGCGGCCGCGCGTACGAGCCGCAGCTCGAGGCGCTGCAGAAGGGCGCCGACGTCGTCGTGGGCACCCCGGGCCGGTTGCTCGACCTGTGCCAGCAGGGCCACCTGCAGTTGGGCGGGTTATCGGTGCTGGTGCTCGACGAGGCCGACGAGATGCTTGACCTGGGCTTTTTGCCCGACATCGAGCGCATCCTGCGGCAAATCCCGGCCGACCGGCAGTCGATGCTGTTCTCGGCGACCATGCCGGACCCGATCATCACGCTGGCCCGCACTTTCATGGTCCAGCCCACCCACATCCGGGCCGAGGCACCGCATTCGCTCGCCGTACACGACACCACCGAGCAGTTCGTCTACCGTGCGCACGCGCTGGACAAGGTCGAGCTGGTCAGCCGGATCCTGCAGGCCGAGGGCCGCGGCGCGACGATGGTCTTCACCCGCACCAAGCGCACCGCGCAGAAGGTGGCGGACGAGTTGAACGAGCGTGGCTTCGCGGTGGGCGCCGTGCACGGCGACCTCGGACAGATCGCGCGTGAAAAGGCGCTGAAGTCATTCCGCACCGGCGAGATCAACGTGCTGGTCGCCACCGACGTCGCGGCCCGCGGGATCGACATCGACGACATCACCCACGTGATCAACTACCAGTGCCCCGAGGACGACAAGATGTACGTCCACCGGATCGGGCGCACCGGCCGCGCCGGCCGAACCGGCATCGCGGTCACCCTGGTGGACTGGGACGAACTGCCTCGGTGGACAGACATCGATAAGGCGCTGGGCCTGGGCTCCCCCAATCCGGCCGAGACCTACTCCAACTCGCCGCACCTCTACGCCGAGATGGGCATTCCGACCGAGACCGCGGGCAGCGTGGGCGCACCGCGCAAAGCGCCGGCCAAGCGGCGCGAAGCTAGCAGCGGCGGTGCCGAGCGCCCGCCACGCCGCACCAAGCAGCGGGTACGCACCCGCGGCGGTCAGACGGCCAGCGGGCATTCGGTCACCAGCCCCGCCGCAAACGGCGAAGCGGGTCCCGATGCTCCCGCGGCGCCCAGCGCCGGTTCCGGTGCGGCACAAGGCTCGTCCGGCAGCGCCAACCGGCGGCGTCGGCGTCGTCGCAAGCCGGCGGATGCCGCCGCCTCAACCAACTGAGCCATACTCACCGAATGGTCCGACCCGAGCGCCGCACCAAGGCCGATATTGCAGCCGCAGCGACGATCGCAGTTGCCATTGCCCTAGTGGCGGCGCTGATCTGGTGGACCAGCGACGCCCGGGCCACCATCAGCCGACCGGCAGCGGCCCCTGTGCCCGTGCCGACCCAGGCCCGTGCGGTCCCGGCCACGCTGCATGAGCTCTGGACCGCTCCCAGCCCCGACACCCGGGTGCCGGTGGTGGTGGGCGGGACCGTAGCCACGGCAGGTGGGCGCGAGGTCCAGGGACGCGACCCCGGCACGGGTCAGCCGCTGTGGAGCTATTCCCGTGACACTGACCTGTGCGGGGTGACCTCGATCTATCACTATGCCGTCGCGGTCTATCGGGATGACCGTGGCTGCGGGCAGGTCAGCACCATCGACGGGACGACCGGGCAGCGCGGTCCCGCCCGCAGCAGTTACGCCGACCCGCGGGTACGCCTGTCCACCGACGGCACCACCGTGCTGTCGGCGGGCAGCACCCGCCTGGAGATGTGGCGTTCGGACATGGTCCGCATGATGTCCTACGGCGAGACCGACGCCCGGGTGAAACCTTCGGCGCGCGGCCTGCACTCCGGGTGCACGTTGGAATCGGCCACCGCCAGCTCGTCGGCGGTGGCGGTGCTCGAGGCCTGCACGAACCAAGCCGACGTGCGGCTCATCCTGCTGCGCCCGGGCAAAGAGGACGACGAGCCCCAACAGCAGGTGGTGCAGGAATCCGGCATCCGGCCGGGAACCGGCGCTCGGGTGCTGGTGGTCTCGCAGAACAAGACCGCCGTGTACCTGCCGACGCCGCAACCCCACGTCGACATCGTCGACGAAACCGGCACGACGCTGTCGACCACGCTGCTGGCCAACCCGCCGTCGGCGTCGGCGGTGGCGTCCCAGAGCGGAAACCTGATTACCTGGTGGACCGGGGATGCGCTGCTGGTGTTCGACGCGACCAGCCTGAACCAGCGCTACACGATTGCCGCGGGTGACAC
>JAVROG010000049.1:0-4931 GCA_032162865.1 Mycobacterium sp.
GCACCACGTTGACCGCGAACAACGCGATCACGCACAACACCAGCGTCTCGTTGACAGCGGTGCCGACGCCCTTGGGACCGCCCTTGGTGGTCAGCCCCCGGTAACAGCCGACCAGTCCGGCGATCAGGCCGAACGCAGCCGACTTGACCACGGAGATGATCACCTCGGGCAAGCCGGTGATCAAGGTAAGGGTGCTGACGTAGGCGCCGGCCGAAATGTGTTGGATGAAAACACCAAAGAGGAAACCGCCGACCAGTCCGATGGTGATCACGGCGCCGTTGAGCAGTGTGGCGACGATCGTCGCGGCAACCACACGGGGCACCACCAACCGCTGAATGGGGTCGATGCCGAGCACCTCGAGCGCA
This sequence comes from Mycobacterium sp., assembly GCA_032162865.1. GTDB lineage: Bacteria > Actinomycetota > Actinomycetes > Mycobacteriales > Mycobacteriaceae > Mycobacterium. The sequence continues at coordinate 366 of JAVROG010000049.1, forward strand.
TCGATTTCCTCACGGATGGTGCGGGCCCCCAGGTCGGCGCAGATGGCTGTCGCGCCAGCGCCGGCGATCACCAGCACCGTAGTCAGCGGGCCCAGCTGAGTGACCGCGCCCAGCGCCGCACCCGCACCCGAGATGTCGGCAGCGCCGAACTCGGCCAGCAGGATATTGAGCGTGAAGATGATGAGCACGGTCAGCGGTATCGCGACCGCGAGGGTTGGTAGCAACGACACGTTTGTGATGAACCAGCCCTGCTCGATCGTTTCACGCCAGTAGAAAGGTCGCCGAAAGAGCGCCTTGCCGGTCAACACGCAGGTGCGGTAGAACCCACCGACCGCGTCGACCGCCGGCTGGATCTGGCCACGAAGATAGTTGGTGATGTCGGCTTGGGTGGTCATCGGCCGCTATCCCCTGGCATTTCGAGTCCGGCCAACAATCTCGCATTCGCGCGTTCAAGAAGGTCTCGGGCGGCTTTCTCGGCTCCGGCGGGATCACCCGATCCGATCGCATCGGCCAACTTCCGGTAAGCATCGGGATGCTTCGCTTCCGCGGTAATCGCGGTGCCCAGGGCGGTCAGTGCCGGCTCATAGGCGGCGCGAAATGCGTTGAACATCAGTCGAAATACGATCGAGCCCGCACCGTCGATCGTATGGTCCCAGAACATGAGCGCGTGGCGCTGCCACTCGATCGGATCGTCCTCGGCCGCCAGCCTGCGCAACGAATCCTCAAGCAACTCAACCAATTCAGGACCGCGACGTTCGGCCGCCAGCTCCGCTACCTTAGGACCGTTCCGTAGCCGGGCTTCGAGCATGCTGCGAAATACGGCGACGTCGAGCTCACCATTGCGAACCAGTAATCGGGGTAGCAGTTCCAAGCTGGCGTGCCGTCGAAAGTCACGCACCGTGGTGACGTCACCGTGGCGCACCTCGACCAGCCCACCCGCCGATAGGCGCTTGAGGGCCTCCCGGACGGCCGGCCGCGAAACCCCGAGCACCTCTGCCAACTTCCGCTCGCTTGGCAAAGCCTCGCCGGGCTGCAGCTCGCCGCTGAGCACATCGGTGGCGATCTGCTCGAAGACCTGTTCGGGCACCGACCGGCGGACCACGGGCTGCAGCGCCATGCACACGAGTGTGATTGGTAAGAGGTCAGAGGTCAAGTGGTCAGACCATCGGGGAGTCGCCTCAGTAGGATTCCGAGCTGCCATCCGGACGTCAGGCAACCCGGACGTCTTCGCATCGGCGACAATCGGCCGTGCGACGCAGGCATCCGGTTAAGTTGTCTGCGGGCCGCTGATACACACGGTGCTGCTGACCTGATCCGAAGGATCTCTGGACATGCGAGTTGACGGGCGCGACATCACCGTGTCCGGCAGCTTGCTGCAACCACTTACCCGCCGTACGAACGACATCATCCGGCTGGCGCTGGCCGCCGCCGTCCTGGTGGGGGTGATAACCAGCTCTCTGGTCACCCGGCGGCGCTGGGTGGCACTGGAGAAATCGATCTCGGAAATCGTCGGGGTGCTGACGCCGACGCAATCCGACCTGGTCTATCTGGTGTACGGCATCGCGATCCTGGCGTTGCCGTTCGTGATCCTGATCGGCCTGATCCTGTCCCGGCAATGGAAGTTGCTCGGCGCGTACGGGGCCGCCGCGCTCGCGGCCGTGCTCCCGTTGTCGATCAGCAGCAACCGCATCGCGGCACCCCGGTGGCACTTCGACCTGTCGGACAAACTCACCACGGTGCCCGCTCAGTTCCTCGACGATCCGCGCTGGATCGCGATGCTCGCGGCGGTGTTGACGGTATCCGGGCCGTGGCTGCCGGCCCGGTGGCGACGCTGGTGGTGGGCATTGCTGCTGGCCTTCGTACCGATCCACCTCGTCATCAGTGCCATCGTGCCGGCTCGCGCGGTGGTGGGACTGTCGGTGGGTTGGCTCGTCGGCGCATTCGTGGTCCTGGTGGTGGGCACCCCCGCGCTCGAGGTGCCACTCGAAAGCGCGGTCCGTGCCATGGCCAAACGCGGATTCCTGGCGTCCAGGCTCGTGGTGGTCCGACCGGCCGGCCCAGGGCCGCTGGTGCTGTCGGCAGAATCCACCGATCCCGGATCCAGAGCAGCGGTCGAGTTGTACGGCCCCCATCAACGCAGCGGTGGCGCGCTGCGTCAGGTATGGCGGAAGTTGCGGCTGCGCGGGTCCGAGACCGCACCCCTGCAGACCTCCATGCAGCGCGCCGTGGAGCATCGCGCACTGATGGCGATCGCCATCGGTGAAACGGGCGTGGCCAACACATCGACGATCGCGCTGGCCGCGCTCGACCGCGGTTGGACGATGTATGCCCACCAGCCGGTTCAGGGCGTTCCCCTCGACGAATGCGCAAGCGAGACACCCGTTGCCCGGATCTGGGAATCCCTGCGAGTTCTCAACGACCACCAGATCTCACACGGCGACCTGCGCTGCAACGAGATCACCGTTGCCCACGACAAGGTGCTCTTCGGCGGATTCGGCGCCGCCGAGTACGGCGCCACCGACGTCCAACTCCAGTCCGACATCGCCCAGCTGTTGGTGACGACATCGGCGCTGTACGACGCGGAGTCTGCGGTCAGTGCAGCAATCGACGCGTTCGGCAAAGAGACCATCTTGTCCGCATCGCGTCGGCTTACCAAATCGGCTGTGCCAAAACGAATCCGGCAATCGGTGGCGAACGCGAAGGTGGTCATCGCCGGCGCCAGGACCGAGGTGAAGCGTCAAACGGGTGCCGACGAGATCGAAACCGAGACGATCACCCGGTTTAGCCGCAGCCAGTTCCTTCAGCTGGTGCTGATCGGCGCCTTGGTCTACGTCGCGTATCCGTTCATCACTACCGCCCCGACGTTCTTTTCCGAACTCATGACGGCGAACTGGTGGTGGGCGCTGCTGGGGCTGGCGGTGTCGGCACTGACCTACGTTGGTGCGGCAGGTGCCCTGTGGGCCTGCGCCGACGGTGCGGTGACCTTCTGGAAACTGTCAATCATGCAGGTAGCCAACACTTTTGCCGCAACAACCACGCCGGCCGGCGTCGGCGGCCTGGCGCTGAGTACCCGCTTTCTGCAGAAGAGTGGCCTGACCGCGTTGCGGGCCACCGCGGCGGTGGCGCTGCAGCAATCGGTTCAGGTCATCGTCCACGTCGCCTTGCTCATCCTGTTCAGCACCGTCGCGGGAACCTCAGCCAACCTCGGGCATTTCGTCCCGAGAGCCACGGTGCTGTACCTGATCGGGGGCGCTGCGCTGGGCATCGTCGGCACCTTCCTATTGGTGCCTAACCTGCGACGGTGGCTGGCCACGGAACTGCGTCCGAAGCTCAACGAGGTGACACACGATCTCACCGAACTCGCCCGCGAGCCGAGGCGACTGGGCCTGATCGTATTAGGCGCTGCCGGAACAACTCTCGGTGCGGCGTTGGCGCTGTGGGCCAGTGTCGAAGCATTCGGCGGCGGCACCACGTTCGTCACCGTCACGGTGGTGACAATGGTCGGCGGGACGCTGGCCTCGGCGGCCCCCACCCCGGGTGGCGTCGGCGCTGTGGAGGCGGCGCTGATCGGTGGACTCGCCGCCTTCGGCGTACCCGCCGCCATCGGTGTGCCGTCGGTTCTGCTGTACCGGGTACTGACCTGTTGGCTGCCGGTCTTCGTCGGCTGGCCGGTGATGCGCTGGCTCACCAAGAACGACATGGTCTAGCAGCGGCCAACCGCGGCATCGACTTGGGCGGGCCCAACCGACTAGCCAGGGACAGTGACACTGGTCACTTGGAGTTCAGCTACTCTCAGTCGACGTCACCGGCGCTGGTACCGGGGCCGATACTTTGGGGGAGAGCTAGTACATGAAGGACCTCACCGCGGTAATCGCGACTGTGGCGCTGAGCCTGACGCTGGCCGGCTGCCACACCGAGACGAAGACCGAAGTCAAGACGTCGACGTCTACGAGCACTTCCACCTCCACATCGACTGCCACCTCGTCGGCGACCACCAGCGCCACGCCGGGCGCGGGGGCCAACAAGACCATCGCCGACTACATCCGGGAAGCCAACATCAAGGAGACCCCGGTCCACCACGGCGACCCGGGCTCGCCAACCATCGACCTGCCGGTTCCCAACGGTTGGCACACGCTGCCCGAAGGTGCCAACGCGCCCTACGGCGGCATCGCGTACGACGGAGCCGCTGACCCCAACGATGCGCCCACGATCGTGGCGATCGTCTCCAAGCTCGACGGTAACGTCGATCCGAACAAGATTTTTCAGTACGCCCCCGGTGAGTTGAAGAACCTGCCGGGATTCGAGGCCGGCAGCCCCGACGGCAAGGAATCCACGCTCGGCGTTCCGCCCGGTCAGTCCTTCAAGGCGTGGCAGTTCGGCGGCACGTACACCAAGAACGGCAAGAAGCGGACGGTCGCGCAGAAGACAGTGGTGATCACCGGCCCAGGTGGTGTCTTCGTCCTGCAACTCGATGCCGATGCGCTGGACGCCGAGGCCGGCCCGTTGATGGACGCCACCGGCGCCATCGACGAGCAGACCACGATCACTCCCTGAATTAAGACGAGA
>JAVROG010000050.1:0-7257 GCA_032162865.1 Mycobacterium sp.
TGTGGACGGCGGGTTTCCTGATGGCGCCCTACAACACCCGAATTGTGCGACGTAGTAACGCATTACTCGATTGGGCCTATGGTCGCCAATTCCGCTACACCGAGACGATGAGTGTCGGGTCGTCGCCGATCGCGCCGGTGACATCGGCCGTCATGACGGGGTTCGGCAACGCGATGTTCGGCCTGGGTAGCCGGTTCTTCCACCGGTTGCCCCGCGGGCTGGTGGAGCGTGTCGTTCCCAAGCCGGGCACCGGTCCCAGCGATAGCGTCCGGGAGCGCGGCTTTTACAAGGTCGAGGCCTACACCACAACAACTTCTGGCGCGCGTTATGTGGCGCGCATGGAACAGCGCGGTGACCCGGGCTACAAGGCGACGTCCGTGCTGTTGGGCGAGTGCGCCCTGGCGCTGGCCAAAGACCGCGACAAGCTCTCCGACCTGCACGGTGTACTGACACCGGCGGCGGCAATGGGAGATGCCCTGCTGGCCCGTTTTCCGGCAGCCGGTGTCTCGCTGCAGACCGACAGGTTGAATTGAGGTGTCAGTTGAAATCCCTCAGCGCCAAGGGGTATCGAATCCAGATCGGGTAAGTCTAGTGTCGTAAGCGACTCGCCCCTCCATACCAGTGAAGGTGGATAGCGATGGCCGGGCTCGACGATCTTTATCAGCAGATTCCCACCTCGGAAATCGCAGCCAAGCTAGGCGCGGACGAAGGTGAGGTCGACAAGGCCGTTCAGACGCTGGTGCCGGTGTTGCTCAGCGGATTGCAACACAATTCGCAAGATCCCGAGCATGCCAGCGAGATCGAGTCCGCGGCCAGTGGTCACGCTGCTCGCGGTCTGCTCGACGCCGGTGGCGGAGTCGACCAGGTTGACGAGCACGACGGGCATCAGGCCGTTGCGACTCTGTTCGGCGGCAAGGACACCGACGAAGTCGCCTCGGCGCTGGCCAGTGGCGGCGCAGGCAACAGCGATCTGCTCAAGCAGCTGCTACCCATCGTGTTGCCAATTGTGTTGGCGTACATCGGAAAACAACTCGGATCGGGCGGCGGCGCGCAGGATACCAGCGCGTCGCAGCAGAAAAGCTCCGGCGGCGGGTTGGGCGACATCCTCGGCAGCATTCTGGGTGGTGGCGGCCACGACAAGTCGCTTGGCGGAATTTTGGGCAGTGTGCTGGGGGGCAAGGGCGGCGGGCTCGGCGACATCCTTGGCGGCCTGCTTGGCGGCAAGAAATAGTCAGCGGCACAACAAGATTGCGCTGAGCGCAACTCTGCCCGGGCCAGATCAAGGTTAGTAGGCTGCAGATCAGGGGTACCACGAACGGCGGTCGACTTCAGTCGGCCGGGACGGGGCAACGAGAGGGATGGAGAGGGAAAAGTCATGTCAGACACGCTCACCGAAGGACAAAAGCTGGTACGGGGAGAGTCGCTGGTCTCGAAGAACGGGGCCTACAGCCTGACCCTGCAAGACGATGGCAACTTGGTGCTCGCTACTTGGGGCAAGCCGCTGTGGTCCACTTCGACCAACGGTCAAGATGTAGTGCGCGCGGAAGTTCAGGGCGACGGCAACTTCGTTCTCTACACTGCGGATAAGCCGGTATGGCACACCGACACCAAGGGCAAGAAGCGGGTGAAACTCGTCATTCAGGACGACCGCAATCTGGTGCTCTACGCCGCGGATGGACCCGCCTGGTCGACCAAGACGGAGACCGCCTCACCCCCGCCGCCCGCGCCTGTCGCCGAGCCCGCTGCGGAAAATCTGGACGACAAAAGCGTTTCCCAGGAGCCGGAGCCGGTAGAAAACGCGGTCCAGGCGCCCGCTGCCGAAGCGCCACCCGTCGAAGCGCCACCCGTCGAACCGGCCCCCGAGCCCGCCGCGCGGACACACACCGTCGAGTCCGGCGACACGCTGTGGGCCATCGCAGAGCGTTTCTACGGCGACGGAAACAAGTACCAGGTGATCGCGGACGCCAGCGGCATCCCGAACCCCGACCTGATCTACCCGGGCCAGGTGCTCACGATTCCGTGACCGCGGTTGCCTGGTCCCGGCTGACCTGCGGATTTAGGCCCTTACGCAGCGCGCGGCTGGCGGTTCCTAGAATTGACCGGTGACCGCCAGCCCCCGCTCTGCCGACGACCAACTGCCCAAGTCGTGGGATCCGGCCGCGATGGAGAGTGCGATCTATCAGAAATGGCTGGAAGCCGGCTACTTCGCCGCGGATCCGACTAGCGATAAACCCGCGTATTCGATCGTGCTCCCACCGCCCAACGTGACCGGCAGCCTGCATATGGGTCATGCGCTGGAACACACCATGATGGACGCGCTGACCCGGCGCAAGCGCATGCAGGGCTACGAAGTGCTGTGGCAGCCGGGCATGGACCACGCCGGTATCGCCACCCAAAGCGTGGTGGAGAAGCAGCTGGCGGTCGACGGCAAGACCAAAGAGGACTTCGGCCGGGAACTGTTCGTCGACAAGGTGTGGGACTGGAAGAGGGAATCGGGCGGCGCCATCGGTGGCCAGATGCGCAGGCTCGGCGACGGCGTGGATTGGAGCCGCGACCGGTTCACCATGGATGAGGGCTTGTCGCGGGCGGTGCGGACAATCTTCAAGCGGCTCTTCGACGCCGGACTGATCTATCAGGCCGAGCGGCTGGTCAACTGGTCACCGGTGCTGGAAACGGCAATCTCCGACCTGGAGGTCAATTACCAGGATGTGGAAGGCGAGCTGGTATCACTCCGGTACGGCTCACTCGACGACTCGCAACCCCACATCGTCGTCGCGACCACCCGGGTCGAGACCATGCTGGGTGACGCCGCCGTCGCAGTTCATCCGGACGACGCGCGCTACCGCCACCTAGTCGGAGTCAGCCTGCCTCACCCCTTTGTCGACAGGTCCCTGATCATCGTCGCCGACGAGCATGTGGATCCCGAATTCGGCACCGGCGCAGTGAAAGTCACACCCGCCCACGATCCGAATGACTTCGAGATCGGGATGCGCCATCAGCTGCCGATGCCATCGATCCTGGACACCAAGGGCCGGATCACCAACACCGGAACGCAATTCGACGGCATGGACCGTTTCGAGGCCCGCGTCGCGGTGCGCGAGGCGCTGGCTGCGCAGGGCCGGGTGGTCGAGGAGAAGCGGCCCTATCTGCACAGCGTCGGGCACTCCGAGCGCAGCGGGGAGCCGATTGAACCGCGGCTGTCGCTGCAATGGTGGGTCCGGGTGGAATCGCTGGCCAAGGCGGCCGGTGACGCGGTTCGCAACGGCGACACCGTAATTCATCCAACCAGCCTGGAGCCGCGGTGGTTCGCATGGGTCGACAACATGCACGACTGGTGCATCTCGCGGCAGCTGTGGTGGGGTCATCGCATTCCGATCTGGTACGGCCCCGACGGCGAAAAGGTGTGCTTCGGTCCCGACGAAACGCCGCCGGACGGTTGGGAGCAGGACCCCGACGTGCTGGATACCTGGTTCTCCTCGGCATTGTGGCCGTTCTCCACACTGGGCTGGCCATCCAAGACCCCAGAACTCGAAAAGTTCTACCCGACAAGCGTTCTGGTCACCGGCTACGACATCCTATTCTTCTGGGTGGCCCGGATGATGATGTTCGGCACTTTCGTCGGCTGCGACGACGCCATTACCCTCGACGGCAGTCGTGGCCCGCAGGTGCCGTTCACCGACGTGTTCCTGCACGGGCTGATCCGTGACGAGTTCGGCCGCAAGATGAGCAAGTCAAAGGGCAACGTAATCGACCCGCTGGACTGGATAGACGCGTTCGGTGCCGATGCGTTGCGGTTCACCCTTGCCCGCGGTGCAAGTCCCGGCGGCGACCTGGCCATCGGGGAGGACGCCGTCCGGGCGTCGCGCAACTTCGGCACCAAGCTGTTCAACGCGACCCGCTACGCGCTGATGAACGGTGCCGCCCTGGCGCCGCTGCCGGCGCCGAATGAACTCACCGACGCCGATCGCTGGATTCTGGGCCGGCTGGAAGAAGTTCGGGCCGAAGTGGATTCGGCTTTTGACTCATACGAGTTCGGCCGGGCCTGCGAGGCGTTGTATCACTTCGCGTGGGACGAATTCTGCGACTGGTATGTCGAACTTGCCAAGGTGCAGCTTGCGCACGGCCTCCCACACACCACCGCGGTACTGGCCGCCGGCCTGGACACGCTGCTGCGGTTGCTGCACCCGGTGATCCCGTTCGTGACCGAGGCGCTGTGGCAGGCTTTGACAACGGCGGAGGCCGGCTCGGCTACCGCTCCCGGGTCGCTGGTGATCGCCGATTGGCCGAAGCCCTCCGGCATTGCCTTGGATCCGGTTGCGGCACAGCGGATCACCGACGTGCAGAAGCTGGTGACCGAGGTGCGTCGGTTCCGCAGTGATCAGGGCCTGGCCGACCGGCAGAAGGTGCCGGCGCGGTTGGCCGGAGTGCAGGACGCCGGTCTGGGCGACCACGTGCCCGCGGTGACATCGTTGGCCTGGCTTACCGCGCCGGGTGAGGATTTCCAGGCGTCGGTGTCCATCGAGGTCCGGCTCAGCAGTGCGACAGTCGTGGTGGAGATCGACACCTCGGGCACCATCGACGTGGCGGCCGAACGCCGCCGCCTCGAAAAAGACCTGGCCGCGGCCCAAAAGGAACTGACCTCAACCGCCGCCAAGCTCGGCAATGCCGACTTCCTGGCCAAGGCGCCGGAAGCGGTCGTCGAAAAAATTCGCGCCCGCCAGCAGCTCGCGCAGGAAGAGACGGACCGGATCACGACCAGGTTGGCTGCGCTGCAATGAACTCCGAGACTTCCGAACCGCCGGACTGGGAAGCGGTCACCCGTCTGGCTCCCACCCCAGACGAGATCGCGTCCCTGCTGCAGGTGGAGCACCTGCTGGATCAGCGCTGGCCGGAGACTCGCATCGAGCCGAGTCTGACCCGAATCAGCGCATTGATGGATCTGCTGGGCTCGCCCCAACTGAGCTACCCGTCGATCCACATCGCGGGCACCAACGGCAAGACCTCGGTGGCCCGGATGGTCGACGCACTGGTCACTGCGCTACAGCAGCGCACCGGTCGCACCACCAGCCCCCACCTGCAGTCAGCGGTGGAACGCATCTCGATCGACGGCCAGCCGATCACGCCGGCGCAGTATGTCGAGACGTACCGGGAGATCGAGCCGTTCGTGCAGATGGTCGACGAGCAGTCGCAGGCTTCTTCTGGTTCTAAGCCGGCCACGCGCATGAGCAAATTCGAGGTACTCACCGCGATGGCGTTCGCGGCGTTCGCGGACGCACCGGTGGACGTCGCGGTGGTGGAAGTGGGCATGGGCGGCAGCTGGGACGCCACCAATGTGATCAATGCGCCGGTCGCTGTGATCACCCCCGTCAGCATTGACCACGTCGATTACCTCGGCGCCGACATCGCCGGCATCGCCCGGGAAAAGGCGGGCATCATCACCCGGGCTCGCGAGGACGCGCCCGACACCGTGGCGGTCATCGGGCGGCAGGTACCCGAGGCGATGGAGGTGATACTCGCTCAAGTGGTGCGTGCCGACGCAGCGGTCGCCCGGGAAGACTCCGAATTCGCGGTGCTGGGCCGGCAGGTTGCAGTCGGCGGGCAGGTGCTGCAGCTACAGGGCCTGGGCGGGGTGTATTCGGACATCTACCTGCCGCTGCACGGCGAACACCAGGCGCATAACGCGGCGGTGGCTCTGGCCGCGGTCGAAGCCTTCTTCGGCGCGGGTGCGCAGCGGCAGCTGGACGTGGACGCGATCCGGGCCGGTTTTGCCGCCGTGACCAGCCCAGGACGCCTCGAGCGCATGCGCAACGCCCCCACGGTGTTCATCGACGCCGCGCACAACCCGGCTGGCGCTGCCGCGTTGGCGCAGACGCTGACCGAGGAGTTCGATTTCCGGATGCTGGTCGGGGTGATCAGTGTGCTGGCCGACAAGGACGTGGACGGCATCCTGGCAGCGCTGGAACCCGTGTTCGACTCGATCGTGGTGACCCACAACGGGTCTCCGCGGGCGCTCGACGTCGAGGCGCTGGCGTTGGTGGCCCGGGAGCGGTTCGGACCCGATCGGGTCATCACCGCCGATAATCTGCGCGACGCGATCGACGCCGCGACGGCGGTGGTGGACGCCGCGACTTTGGCAGCAGGAACGGAGGGGCAAATGCTTTCCGGTTCCGGGATCGTCATCACCGGGTCGGTTGTCACCGCCGGGGCGGCCCGATCTTTGTTCGGTCGTGATCCGGAATGACAGACGAACCGGCCGCCGACACCGGTGCGGCACCGCCACCGGCCGACCCTTGGAAAAGCTTCGCCGGGGTGATGGCCGGGACGCTGATCCTCGAGGTGATCGTGGTGTTGCTGGCGATCCCGGTAGTCAGCGCTGTCGGCGGTGGCCTGAGCGCGGCGTCGCTTGGTTACCTGATCGGGGTGGCCGTGCTGTTGGTCGTGCTTGCCGGGCTGCAGCGCCGGCCGTGGGCAATCTGGGCCAACTTGGGCGCACAGCTCGTGCTCGTGGCCGGCTTTCTGGTGTATCCCGCCGTCGGCTTCATCGGTTTTTTGTTCGCCGCGGTGTGGGCGTTGATCGCGTACCTGCAGGCCGAGGTGCGGCGTCGGCAGGCGTACCTCGCGACGCAGGCTCCGCCGCCGGAGTAAATGCCGGATCGGAGTTTCGGCGGTTTTGGCATTGGCGGTTAGACCTCTACTGTTGGGCACCGTGACCGAACGGACCCTCGTATTGATCAAGCCCGACGGCGTGGAACGCCAGTTGATTGGCGAGATACTCAGCCGCATCGAGCGCAAAGGTCTCACCATCGCAGCACTCGAGCTCAGGACCGTCGGTGCTGAGCTGGCCCGCCGTCATTACGCCGAACACGACGGCAAGCCCTTTTTCGGGTCGTTGCTGGAATTCATAACGTCGGGACCGGTCGTGGCGGCTGTCGTGGAGGGAACACGCGCGATCCCCGCGTTTCGGCAACTCGCCGGCGGCACCGACCCGGTGGAAAAGGCCACTCCCGGCACCATCCGGGGCGATTTCGGTCTAGAGACGCAGTTCAACCTGGTGCACGGGTCGGATTCGCCCGAATCGGCCCGGCGCGAGATCGAGCTCTGGTTCCCCGGTATTTAGCGGTACTTGAGCGATCCGGGGCTGGTCCCGCCACGCGTTTGCGGAGCGCTCACCTCAGGGGAGCGTGACCCCATTGAGTGATGTGGGATACTGACTGCGGGTGAACGTCGTCGAACTGGCGGCGGACACCCGAATGAAGA
>JAVROG010000051.1:0-3470 GCA_032162865.1 Mycobacterium sp.
GTTCGTCGAGGATGATCTTGACCATCGCGAGCAACAGCGCCCAGTCCTGGCCGGGCCGCACCGCGAGGTGGACGGCTGCTTTGTCGGCGGATTCGGTGCGCAACGGGTCGACGACCACGATTTTCGCACCTTGTCGTTGACGGGCCAGCGCCCGCTTCCAGCCCCCGGGCGCGCTTTCCACCCAGTTCCAGGCGCTCACCGCGGGGTTGGCGCCGACCAACAGGAAGTAGTCGCAGTTGTCGATATCGGAGACCGGCACCATGATCGACGACCCGTACATCGCCTCGGCCACGACGTGCAGCGCATTGGTCTACCGAGCCCACCGCATAGCGATTCTGGGTACCGACCGCGTCCAGCCAGCCGTTCATGAAGATCAGGTTCGACGATGAGTAACCCGCCGGATTGCCGTAATAGGCGCCGATGGCGTCCGGACCGTCGGCGTCGATCAGCGCGGTCATCCGCGCGGCTATGTCCGAGATGGCCTCATCCCAAGTTGCTTCCACGTACCGGTCGCCCGTCCGCCGCATCGGCGCATGGATTCGGCGCGGATGCTCGACCAGTTGGGCAGCGTTGCGGCCCTTCGCGCAGAAATCCTGCCAGCTGTGCGGGTTCTGCTTGTCGGCAGATATCTTGCGGACCCGGTTGTCCTCGACGCTGACCTCGATGCCGCACGAGGCCAGGCAATATCGGCAGAAGGTGAATATTGTCCGCATGCCGTCACCAATGTCCGGTGTCTTGGCATCGCCACGGGGATCCACCTGCTGGTGTTGTCCCATCGGCACAGCGTGACACTTGTGCACCTTTTTGTATAGGTGACGTCCGGCGTACATGCCCCCGATCAGGTGTAGCGCGCCTCGCTAGCGAACCGCATCCCACCAGCGACGTCGTCGTACGGATGGGTGCCCCGTTCTGGTCTCCATCCCAGGCGGCACCAAGTCGGCTGGCACCCGCGCGACCGCCAGTACCGGGAATAACCCGCACACCGCCCACGCCGGCGGAAAGGCGCCCCAACGAGATAACCATGATCGATCAGCGCGCACCCGCGCTGAGGGGGGACGGGTCGCCCGGTGCGTCCGGAAGAGTCAAAACCGCACCAGTGCAGGAACATTCGCCAGCGCACAGTTCGGAATCCGTTCGGCCGCGCGCAACAGGAAGTTGAGCTTCTGGATACGCTCGCCCGACCGGGGCGCGCCGTTCTTCTGGAAAGGTGCCGCCAGTCCCACCGCCAGGTCCATCACGACATCGTCGATGACACCGCCCGACCGGCCCGACGGGATAGCCAGAACTCCGTTGTGCGCGGCGTATTCGAAGCAGTCGAGCGCCTCGGCGATGGTCCCGACCTGATTAGGCTTCAGCACGAAACCGTCGACGGCCGAGGTCTTTACGGCCCGCTCCAGGCGGTCGCGGTTGGTGACGATCAGATCGTCACCGAGGATGATCGAGCGGTCAATGGCCCGGACCGCTTTGGTGAAGCCATCCCAGTCGTCGCAGTCGAGTAGGTCCTCGATGAACACCAGCGGGAAGTCTTGCGACAGCACCCGGGCGTAGTCGATCAGCTCCTCGGCGGTCACTCGCTCGCCGTTGAGTGCGTACGTTTGCAAGCCGTCGTCGTACACCTCGCTCGATGCACAGTCGAGTGCAAACGCTATGACGTCGGCGCAGCCGGCGCGCTCAACGGCCTCGGACAGCACCTCCAGGACGACCCGCGGGTCGTTGGACGGAGCGACATATCCGTATGACGGCGCTATCAGCGGCGCCCGGCCGAGTCGCTGGGCGAGCACCTCACCCAGCACGCCGAACAGTCTCACACCCTTCTCGACCGCCGCCTCGATGGAGTCGGCGCGATAAGGCACGACGAGAAACTCGTTGAAAGACTGGAAGATATCCCCGTAGCGGCCACCATTGATCATGTTGAAGCAGGGCACCGGAACGGTGGTCGGCGGTTTGAGTCCCAGCAGCGCACCGACGTAGGCGTAGGTAGGCGTGCCCGCCGCGGCGGCCGCAGCTCGCAGCAGCGCCACCGACGTGGAGTAAATCGCATTTCCGCCGAGTCGGTGCTTGTCCGGCGTGCCGTCGAGTTCGATCAAGACCCGGTCCAATGTCCGCGGGTCATCAAGTTCGGCGCCGACAAGAACAGGGGCGATTTCGTCGGTCACGGCGGAGACGGCGCGGTGCACGCTCAGCCCGTTGTATTCGGCCCGGTCTCCGTCGCGCAACACGAACGCCTCGTGCACACCCACTGAACTGCCGGTCGGCGACGCGCCACGGCCGACATGGCCGGTGTCGGTGGCGATTTCAACCTCTACCAACGGCCGGGCTTTGCAGTCCAACAGCTGGCGGCCAACGACCGATACGATCCTCATCAGCGGACTCCCGCTACGGGACGACGCTTCAGGTCACGCCGGTTCGTGCCCGTGTGCCGTCGACGACTCCAACGCGGCTTCACGATTGCGTACTTTCCTGCTCTCCCAGAGAAAGGCCACGAGCACCGCGACCACATAGAACACCCAGACGAGCACTTCGATGAGCCGGGGATCGGTGGGTATGCCGAACATGCCGGTGATCAGCGCGCCCTGCACCGACTTCTCGGGAATCCAGGACGACAAGTCGACAAGCTGTTGCTGGCCGATGTTCAGCCATCCCGCCTCGTGCGCGGTGCGCACCACGTTCAGCGCCAATCCGGCGGCAATCAGCACCAGAAATAGGGCGGTGATGCGGAAGAAGCGATTCAGGTCGAGTTTCAAACCGCCGTAGTAGAGCCCGACGCCCACCGCGATCGCCACAGCGACGCCTGACATGCCGCCGATAACTGCCGGCCAGCGGCTACCGTGCGTGTTCTCCGCAGCCGCCAGCAGGAACACCGACAATTCAAAGCCTTCTTTGAGAACAGCGAGAAAGGCCATGACGACCAGCGCCATCGAGCCGCCCTTGGTCACCGCCTCTTCGGCCTCGTGCTCCAATTCGCCTTGCATCCGGCCTGCATTGCGGTTCATCCAGATGACCATGGTGGTCACAAACACCACCGCAACGACGCCGATGATCGTTTCCAGCATCTCCTGCTGCGCCTGCGGCAGGTCCTCCGACAGCATGTTCAGGCCGACGCCGACACCGATGCAGATGAGTACGGCCACTCCGACCGCAGCAAACATCGCACGAGTCGATTGGCCGTTACGCTTGAGGAACGCCGCGGCAATGCTCACGATCAGCGTCACCTCTAAGCCTTCACGTAGGCCGATCAGGAAAACACCGATGAAAGCGCCGTATGCACCCTGCATGATCCCCATTCCTTTCCCCCGGTCGGGGATATTTCTTTCGCACTCGAGCAATAGGCCCGCCGAGCGCAGACTGAGCCTAGAAGATCGCGTACCACATAGCGATGTATTGGGCGACCGCCGCAAGTGCGGTGCAGGCGTGGAAGAACTCGTGATAACCGAACGTGGTCGGCCACGGGTCGGGCCAGCGCAGCGCAT
>JAVROG010000052.1:0-19236 GCA_032162865.1 Mycobacterium sp.
CACTCCATCATTCGCACCCCGGAGCAGGTAGATCTCACCGAGCTGCGCAAAGACTTCGAACAGGAGATCGTCTCGATCTACCCGCTCGATCTGCGGCATCAACGACAGCAACAGGTCCCGGGCTGCATCCTCGTCGGCGGCATACGCCAGGTGACGCGCCCGTTCGAGTTCGTCGGAGATCGACACGGCTGCATCATAAGTCCGATTGCCGGTCCGGGCTTCAATCCGAAACGGCGGACATGCGCTGCATGCCCGCCGGTTCGAGTTACCGCTGATCAGCTGCACGTCACCTTGATGCTGAAGTCCTTGGTGATCATTCCGGCCATCGGGTTCTTCATGTCGGCGCCCTGAGCCTGACCAGTGATGGTGTAGGTCTTGCCGTCCACCGCCACCTTGGCCGAACCGACCTTGGCGCCCATGTTGTTAGCGACCGACAGCGCGTTGCCGTCGACGACCAACGCCAGCGACCGGACCTCGGGCGGGTTTGCGTCGCTCATCACGACCGCCAACGCCTGCTGTGCCCCGCCGGTCGAGCCGCTGCCGATGGTGATGGTTCCGGCCTGCCGGACGCAGGTCACCGAGGACGGGTTCAGGCCGGGCAGGTCGGAGCCGCCCACCTGCACCTGGGCGCCGGCACCGCCGCCGGTGGCGACGCTCGCGGGCGGGTTCGCCGCCGGGCTGGCGGTGTGGCCGCCACTCGAGCAGCCCACCAGCGCCGACGCGCAGCCGAGGGTTCCGATCGCAACCGCGATAGCACGTTTCACTGGACTTCCTTCCGTCATGCGCCGCCCGGTTGGCGGCGTCATGGGAGCAAGTACAGACCGCGGCAGTCGCTACCGATCCCAATTATCGTGGCGGCTAACCGGTCGACATGTGAAGGAGACACCCCGATGGCAAGCGTCAAGTGGCTGGACAAACCTGAGACCCACGACTTCCCGGCCGCGGCCAACTACCTTGACCTGCTCGCGGGCACGCACAACGTCGACGACCTGACGGAGAGGATGCGGGCCGGCAGCATCGTGCACAAGAAGGCCAAAGACATTCTGCGAGCGGCGCAGCTGAGCCTGCTCTCCGAGGACAATCCGCACGTCGCCGCCGATCTGGTCAAGATCAAGAAGGGCCAACCGCTGTCGCCGATTCTGCTGATCCGCGGCGATTACGCGCACGGTGTTCCGTTACAGATCGCCGATGGCTACCACCGGGTGTGCGCCAGCTATCACACGGACGAGAACACCGACATTCCGGTGATTCTGGTGTAGTCGAACGTCCCGGAGCGTCGCCGTTGGGTCCTGTGGTGAAGTGTCCTGGTGATCGAAATCCAAGAAGTGGGCCCGGTGCGAGTGTTGACCCTGTCGTCGGGGCGGGTGAATGCGCTCGATGTCGGGTTCCTTGATGAGCTGACCGACGCCGTGCGCGAGCAGGAGCGAGCGGGTGGTGGCGCGCTGGTCATCACCGGCGCGGGACGGGTGTTCTCCGCAGGCGTCGAACTCAACAGTGTGGTCGAGGGCGGAGCGGCTTACACGGACCGGTTGGTGCCGGCGTTGTCTCACGCGTTCGAGGCGGTCTTCAGCTATCCAGGGCCCACTGTGGCCGCGATCAACGGCGCCGCGATAGCCGGCGGGTGTGTGCTGGCCTGCGCCTGCGATTGGCGGCTGACCAGCCCCGACGCGCAGATCGGGGCCGCCGAGGTCCGAGTCGGCGTGGCGTTTCCCGTCGCCGCGCTCGAAGTCATGCGGCATGCGTGCGGTGACCGAGCCGAGGAAGTGTTACTCGGCGGTCGAAGCTACAAGGGCGATGACGCTGTCGCCAGGGGACTGGCCCATCGCGTCGTAGCTGCGGATCTTCTGGATGCGGCCGTGGCGGAGGCGTCGGACCTCAGCGGTATTCCGGCGCGGGCCTACAGTCACACGAAGAGCCAGTTGCGGGCTCCCGCACTGGCTCGAATCAGGGCTGGCGGCGACATCGATCGCGAAGTTCGGCAGGTGTGGGGTTCAGCGCAGACCCAACAGGGCATCGCCGATTACGTCGAGCGTCTGCGGCGCCGCTGAGAGTTACTCGTCGACCGCGACCCCGCCGCGGGTGCGCCGGCGGCGATGCGAGGTCTTGCCGGTGGGGCGACGGTTGCGCAGCCTCGCCGCTGCGGGTGCTTCGACGGTTTCGGCGGAAGCTTCGTCGACTTCTTCCGTGGTCTCTTCCTCGGTCACCGATTCGGGCTCGGGGCGGTCGGCTTTTTCTGAGCTGACCTCGGCGGGCGCCGCCACCGTTTTGGTGGTTTCGGTGTCGCTGGCGTCGTCAGCCTCGGCCTCGACGGTTGCTTCTTCCTCTTTTTCCTCTTCGGCATTGGAGTCTTCGGAGTCCGCGGCGTCTTCGGCTTCGTCGGTCTCGTCGGTCTCGTCGTCGTCTTCGTCGTCGGTGTCTTCGACGTCAGCCTCGTCGCCCTTGCCACGCTTTGCGCGGCCGCGGCTTTTCTTGGCTTTCTTGGGCTTGATCGGTTTCGGCGGCGGCGGTGGCAGCTCTGCGACGAATGAAAGGTAGAACGCAAAGAACCCGAGCACCGCGATCGCGGCGGCGGCCCCGTAGATTGCGAACAACCACGGGCCGGCTTTATCCAGGCTGAACCAGATCTCGCTGATTGAGGTGCCGATGATCAGCACCCCGGCCAGCACGTGGGCCACTATCGACCAGGTCCTGATCGACAGCGCCAGTTGCGGCGTGCCGAGCTCCGGTTTGCGGGTGCGCAACAGGGTGAATACCACCGGCAAAGCGGCCAGGCCGATCAGCGCGCCGGTGACGATCCGCAGCCCGATCCCGACCGCATGGGAGACGTCGCCCACCAGTTCGGCCCACCGGGGCAATGCGAAATAGAAGAAGAGGACGCCGGCGCCGATCGAAAACGACGCGTGCCACAGCATGGCGACCTTGCGTCCCATACCCCTCCTCAAGCTGGTGGACTCAAACCGCCGCAGGGCGACAAGGTCCAATGTCGTCCCTGGTCACATGGCGGACCGTGCAGCGGAGGATGCGGGATTTGAACCCGCGAGGGCGTTAACCCAACCCGCGTTCCAGGCGAGCGCCATAGGCCACTAGGCGAATCCTCCGTGGTCATGGTAGCCGCTGAACGGTGTCGGGTGTCCCGCGGTCGCCGCCGAGTCGCCGAAGCCAGGTACTACACTCGCCGATGGACCCCGCGCGGCGTCTATCCTGTGAACTCCCCCAGGGCCGGAAGGCAGCAAGGGTCAATGGGCTCTGTCGGGTGCGCGGGGTCCCCTTCGTTCGGGGGACGCCGAACGGTCCGCAGGACCCCGATTCGACGGCGAAAGGGCCGCATGGTGGCGCTCGATTCCCTCAGCCCTGAAGAGTTATCCGCGCAGCACGCGCGCCATGAGCAGGAGTATGCGGCGCTGCAGGCCAAGAATCTCTCGCTGGATCTGACTCGCGGCAAGCCGTCCCCCGAGCAGCTCGATTTGTCTAACCCGTTGTTGGCTCAGCCCGGCGACGTATTCCGCGACCCAGAGGGCACCGACACCCGCAACTATGGCGGCCTGCACGGCCTGCCTGGACTGCGAGCGATTTTCGCCGAGCTGCTCGGCCTGCCGGTGCAAAACCTGATCGCGGGCAACAACGCCAGCCTGGAATTCATGCATGACGTCGTCGTCTTTTCGATGCTGCATGGCGGCGTGGACTCGCCGCGGCCATGGATAGAGGAGCCGGTCGTCAAGTTCCTGTGCCCGGTGCCCGGCTACGACCGACACTTCGCCATCACCGAGACATTGGGCATCGAGATGATCCCGATCCCGATGCTCGAGGACGGTCCGGACGTCGACCTGATCGAGGAGCTCGTCGCGGTAGACCCCGCGATCAAGGGGATGTGGACGGTGCCGATGTTCGGCAACCCCACCGGGATCACCTACTCCTGGGAAACCGTTCGTCGCCTCGTCCAGATGCGGACCGCGGCTACGGACTTCCGGCTGTTCTGGGACAACGCCTATGCGGTGCACACCCTGACCCACGACTTCACCCGTCAGGTTGACGTTCTCGGTCTGGCCACCAAGTCGGGCAACCCCAATCGGCCCTACATTTTCGCGTCCACGTCGAAGATCACCTTCGCCGGCGCCGGGGTCGCCTTCTTCGGCGGATCGCTGGGCAACATCGCGTGGTACCTGCAGTACGCCGCGAAGAGGTCGATCGGGCCAGACAAGGTCAACCAACTGCGGCACCTGCGCTTCTTCGGCGATGCCGACGGGGTGCGCCTGCACATGTTGCGTCACCAGCAGATTCTGGCGCCGAAGTTCGCATTGGCGGCCGAAATTCTGGAGCAACGGCTGGGCGACTCCAAAATCGCCTCGTGGACCGAGCCCAAAGGCGGCTATTTCATCAGCCTTGATGTGCTGCCCGGCACCGCACGGCGGACCGTCGCGCTGGCCAAGGACGCCGGGATCGCCGTCACCGAAGCGGGCGCGTCATTCCCGTACCGCAAGGACCCGGACGACACCAACATCCGGATCGCGCCGTCCTTCCCGTCGCTGCCGGACCTGCGCGACGCGGTCGACGGCCTCTCGACCTGTGCGCTGCTGGCCGCGTCTGAGTCGCTGCTCGACGCGGCCGCATCCGCGCCCACTGCGCACTGAGCGCGCCGCGGCACTTCGGGCTTAGAGAGTGCGCCCACGGTTTCGAGTGCGCGCTGGCGGCGGCGACACGTCGAAAATCCCGCCTTTTGTACACAGTCAAAGCCCTGAACGCAAACTCGATGCACCGGGCCGGGCACTAGTCAGCAGGCCGGATCGGATCGCCAGCCCCCTCCGCGGACCTCCCCCGCAAGCGGGAGGTGCCCCCACTGAGGTCCCCATCGTCAGCGGGCTGGATCGGATGGCCCGCCTCCTCCGCGGACCCACTGGGGTCCGCATCGTCACCGGGCGTCGGTAGCCTGCTCACCGTGGCCCTCTACCGCAAGTATCGACCGGCAACCTTCGCCGAGGTGGTGGGGCAGGAGCACGTCACCGAGCCGCTGTCCGTCGCATTGGAAGCGGGCCGGATCAACCATGCGTACCTGTTTTCCGGGCCGCGCGGCTGTGGAAAGACGTCGTCGGCGCGCATCCTGGCGCGCTCGCTGAACTGTGCGCAGGGCCCCACCGCCACACCCTGCGGTGAGTGTGACTCTTGTGAGGCGTTGGCACCGAACGCTCCCGGAAGTATCGACGTGGTCGAACTCGATGCCGCCAGCCATGGTGGCGTTGACGACACCCGCGAGCTACGTGACCGCGCGTTCTACGCCCCGGCGCAGTCGCGGTATCGGGTGTTCATCGTGGATGAAGCGCACATGGTGACCACCGCGGGGTTCAACGCGCTACTCAAGATCGTCGAGGAACCGCCCGAACACCTCATCTTCATCTTCGCGACCACCGAGCCGGAGAAAGTCCTGCCGACGATTCGGTCGCGCACCCATCACTATCCGTTTCGGCTGCTGCCGCCGCGAACCATGCGGGCGCTGATCGCCAGGATTTGTGAGCAGGAAGGCGTCGTTGTCGACGAGGCGGTGTATCCCCTGGTCATCAGGGCGGGCGGAGGTTCACCCCGCGACACCCTCTCGGTGCTGGACCAGCTGATGGCCGGGTCCGACGGCGGTCGGGTGGGCTACCAGCGGGCCCTGGGCCTGCTGGGGGCCACCGACGTCGCACTCATCGATGACGCCGTCGACGCACTGGGCGCCGGCGATGCCGCCGCATTGTTCGGTGCCGTCGAGTCGGTGATCGACGCCGGTCACGATCCGCGGCGCTTCGCCACCGATCTGCTCGAGCGATTCCGCGACCTCCTCGTGCTGCAAGCGGTGCCCGACGCCGTGGCGCGGGGCGTGGTGGACGCGCCGGAGGACATCTTGGACCGGATGCGGGAGCAAGCGGACCGCATCGGTCCGGCGACCCTGACGCGGTACGCCGAGGTGGTCCAGGCCGGGTTGGGTGAGATGCGCGGTGCGACGGCTCCACGCCTGCTCCTGGAAGTGGTGTGCGCGCGACTGCTGCTGCCCTCGGCCACCGATGCCGAGTCGGCATTGCTGCAACGCATCGAACGCATCGAGACCCGGCTGGCTATATCGATACCGGCCGCGGAAACGGCGCAATCAAGTACGCCCGTTTCCGCGTCCCCGCCCCGGGCCGCGACGGCGCCCGTACGCCGGCCTGCCGCGCGGCCTGCGGCTCAGGCCCAACCCACGCCTCGTCGTGCCGAAACCGATGTACCGGAGCGCAAGCCCGAGCCGGGCAAAGCCCCCGAGCCGGCCAAACCTCCGGCACCGGAACCGGTCCCGGCTCCGGTGTCAGCGGCGCCCGCCGCCCCCGGGGAACTCAACGCGGCCGCGGTCCGAAGCATGTGGCCGACGGTGCGCGACAAAGTGCGCGAGCGCAGCCGCACCACCGCGGTGATGTTGTCGGGCGCCACGGTCCTTGCGGTTGAGGACAACACGCTGGTGCTCACCCATGAAGCGGCGCCGCTGGCCAAACGGCTGTCCGAACAGCGCAATGCCGACGTCATCGTCGAGGCGCTCAAGGACGCACTGGGAGTGAACTGGCGGGTGCGTTGCGAGACCGGCCCGCCCGCAGCAGCCGATATCAGCGCAGCACCGCCCACGGTCGAAGAGCCGGCCGCCGTAGCGGATTTCGCGCAGCGTGACGACGAGGAAACCATGCTCGCCGAGGCCGGCCGCAGCGACCCGTCGCAACCACGTCGCGATCCGGAAGAAGTTGCGCTGGAACTGCTGCAGAACGAGTTGGGGGCCCGCCGCATCGACGGTTAAGGCTGTCGCGTCGACAACGGTCGCTGCTCAATCCCCTCTGCGTAGAGATCCAGCAGTCGCGAATCGGGGTCGTAGGTTTTCTTCACTGTCTGATAAGCCTCGCCGGCGTCCGAGTGCACGGACTTGTGTCCGTCGAGCGCGGCAACTTTCTCCACGACCGGCGGGTCGGTGGTGCCCTCGGTCGCATCGAGGGGCATGGCGCACCAGAACCCGATGTTCACGTAGCTGCGATCCGGTTTCATCGGGTGCAGCGGCCAACCATCGTGGTCACGTAATCGCAACGGGCACAACAATATTGGCGACGTCGGCACGGTTTCCAGGAACCACTGAAGGAACTCGACGGTTCGTTCGATCGGCACCTCGACGTCTTCGGCGACTCGCTCATGCGTCGGACTGCCCGCTGAACCGCTGCTGCGCAGGTAACGGCGCGGCCGCCACCGTGGTGCCCGCCAGTCGTTGTCCCAGCGCCAGAAGTAGTCGCTGATGGTCAGCCGGTCCTCTTTGATTCCGGCATCGTGCTGGATCGATTGGTAATAGATGTGTTTTCCGGAGTAATCGCTGACTGGGCCCGCCGTCGTGGTCCGTCTGCCAACGCACAGATAGCTTTCGTCGGCGCTGAACACCACGCCGTCTAGATATTCCACTGCGACGCCGTCCAGCCCGCCCGTGTCGATGATGCGTTCCATCGTTGCGATCATCGCGGCCAACGAGTTAAACCGGATGTGTCGAAGCGCCACAAATGGTGCCACCGACTCCAGCTGAATTTTGAGTCGTGTCGAATAGCCCAGTGTTCCATGGGAATTCGGGAATGCCCGAAACAGATCGCGGTGCTCGGCGGGTGACGCGGTGACCAATTCTCCTGCGCCGGTGAGAATATCCATCTCCAGTACCGATTCGTGTGGCAGCCCGCAGCGGAATGAGGCTGACTCGACACCCAATCCGGTGATCACGCCGCCCAAGGTGAGGGTCTTCAACTGCGGGATCACCAGCGGTGCAAGGCCGTACCGCAAGGTGGCTGCGACCAGGTTCCCGTAGGTGCACATGCCGGCCACATCTGCGGTGCAGGCGTCGGGATCGATGCTGATGACAGTGGTCAGTCCCGACGTATCCAGGCCTGGCACATCACTTTTAGTGCGTGCGCGAAACAGATTTGACGTGGATTTGGCGAGTCGAACCGGCGCGCCGGCGGGTATCGACCGATAACTGGTCAGCAATCGCTCGACGGCGGAGCTATGGGCGGACAGTGCGGATCCTGAGGGAGGCACCACATATATCGTAGTCCTCGACAGCAGACCCTGCAGTGGCGCGAGATCCTCAGCGCCGCGGCAGGGTCATCACAGCAGAGGAGTTGCACCTGTGGGACAGGTGAAGGCAACCAGCACCATCTTGATCGACGCTGAGCCGCCGGCCGTGCTCGATGCCGTGGCCGATTATCAGAATGTCCGCCCGAAAATCCTCTCCCCGCAGTACAGCGAGTACGAGGTGCTCGAAGGCGGCCACGGCCAGGGGACGGTCGCCAAGTGGCGGCTTCAGGCGACCGAGTCGCGTGTGCGCAATGTCCAGGTCAGTGTGGATGTTGCCGGACATACCGTCATCGAGAAGGATGCGAACTCGTCGATGGTCATCAACTGGACGGTGGCTCCGGCGGGACCCGGATCCAGCGTCACCGTGACGACGACCTGGACCGGCGCCGGTGGCGTCAAGGGCTTCTTCGAAAAGACGTTTGCGCCATTCGGGCTGAAGAAAATTCAGGGCGAGGTGCTGGGCAACCTGAAGAACGAGCTGGAAGTTCAGCCTGGCTAGCGCGCCTGGCCCTGGCTAGCCAGGAAACCCGCGACGCCGCGGACCAGCGCGTCGGCGTATTTCTGCCTGCCTTCCGCGGACTCCATCAGCGCCGAATCTGCGGGGTTCTTCATGTTGCCCAGTTCGACCAGGATCGAGGGGTACTGAGCGAGGTTCAGGCCGGCCAGATCCGACCGTCCATACAGGCCGCCCTGGCCGATGTAGTTGGCCGGCGGGATGCCCGACGCCTGCAACTGGTCGCGCATCACGCGCGCGAACTGCACCGACGGTCCGGACTGGGCCGCATTGAGCGGCGGGGATGAGTAGTTGACGTGGAATCCTCGACCGGACGCGGGGCCGCCATCGCCATGCAGGCTGATCACGGCGTTGGGGTGCAGCGCATTGGCCATGTTGGCGCGCTCGTCGACGCAGGGGCCCAGCGCGTTGTCGTTGCCGCGTGACATGGCCGTCCGTACGCCCAGCGCATTGAGCGCGCTCCGCAACCGCAGCGCGGTGTCCCAGGTGAAGGTGTGTTCGGGATATCCGCTGTTGGTCGACGTGCCGCTGGCCTGACAGTCTTTGGTGCCGCCTCTACCGGTGGGAACCTGGCGTCCGATGGACCCGTCGTTGGCGCCGTTATGGCCCGGATCGATGAACACGACCATGCCGGCGAGGCTGTTGGGGGCTGCGGTCGCGGTCGGCAGCGGCGTTGTAAGCGGGAGGGCAGCCCCTACGAGCACCCCGATGACGATGGCGATGCCGACACGCAGGTTAACTCGTACGTCCACCGCGTCAAGGTAACGCGGCGCGGACTACGCTGGACGTGTCGAATCGCCCCACAACCGCAGGCGAAACCAACTCGATACCAAGATGCGAGGGGACTGTCATGCAACCCGGAGGCGATATGTCGCAGCTGCTGGCCCAAGCGCAGCAGATGCAACAGAAACTACTCGAAGCACAACAGCAACTGGCGAACTCTGAGGTGCATGGTCAGGCCGGCGGAGGACTGGTCAAGGTCATCGTCAAAGGCAGCGGCGAGGTCGTCGGAGTGGCAATCGACCCCACGGTCGTCGACCCCAATGACATCGAGACGCTGCAGGACTTGATCGTCGGTGCGATGGGTGACGCGTCCAAACAGGTGACCAGAATGGCTCAGGAGCGGTTGGGTGCGCTGGCCGGTGGCATGCGTCCGCCGGCGCCGCCGACCGCGCCTCCCGGTGTGCCGGGTGGCCCCGTTGTACCGGGGGTCTGAACTGCAGCAACATGTTTGAAGGACCGGTTCAGGATCTCATCGACGAGCTCGGCAAGCTGCCGGGCATCGGACCCAAGAGCGCGCAGCGCATCGCTTTCCACCTGTTGTCGGTTGAGCCACCGGACATCGATCGGCTGACCGCCGTGCTGGGCAAGGTTCGAGACGGCGTCCGGTTCTGTGCGGTCTGCGGCAACGTGTCCGACGACGAGCGTTGTCGGATCTGTGCCGACCCGCGACGGGATGGCTCGCAGGTGTGCGTCGTCGAGGAACCGAAGGACATCCAGGCCGTGGAGCGCACCCGTGAATTCCGCGGGCGCTATCACGTCTTAGGCGGTGCGCTGGATCCGCTGTCCGGCGTCGGCCCCGAACAGCTGCGGATCCGTGAGCTGCTGACCCGGATCGGCGAGCGGGTCGACGACGTCGACATCTCCGAGGTGATCATCGCCACTGACCCCAACACTGAGGGCGAGGCGACCGCGACATATCTGGTGCGGATGCTGCGCGATATCCCCGGCCTCACCGTGACGCGGATCGCGTCCGGATTGCCGATGGGCGGTGATCTGGAGTTCGCCGACGAGCTGACGCTGGGTCGCGCGCTCACCGGCCGCCGCGCCATGGTCTAGTCCCGTCCTGAAACGTATTGGTGCCGACAAACGAATCCCTTACTGATGCAAGTTCGCGGCAGAAGGGACAGCGATGTCGTTTGTAAAGGCAGCACCGGAGTTGTTGGAGGCGGCATCAGCCGATCTGGCGTCCATCAGAGCCACGATCTCGGCGGCGAGTGCGTCCGCAGCGGCCCCAACGGTGTCGGTACCCGCTGCCGGCGCAGACGGGGTGTCGGCGGCGATTTCGGCATTGTTCGGGATCCACGGCCAGGCCTATCAACAGCTGAGCGCGCACGCTAACGCGTTTCATGAGCAGTTTGTCCAGCTACTGAGTGCGGGCGCACGTTCGTATGCCGGCGTCGACGCCGCGAACGAGGCGGCATTGCAGGTCGACACTGGTTTCGGTGCGGGCGCTGCGGCTGGGCCTGCGGCCGCGCCGTCTCTGATTCCGGCCGCTGCGGCTGCGGCCCCAGTGGCGGCGCCGGGGACGCCCATCTATGCGGCCCTGGCAAACAGCCCAGCGTTTGAGGGTCTGGGCGACTGGCTGTCCTAACGCGTGGTTAACCGCTCCCGGCGCAACAGCTCCACCTCAGGCAGATCCAGGGGAGCTAGAGAACCCACCACCTTGCTCAGCAGCAGGTCGGCGAGTTCGGGGTTGCGCGCCAGACACGGCCCGTGCATGTACGTCGCCACCACGCTGCCCTGAAGCACGCCGTCAAAGCCGTCGCCGGCGCGGTTTCCGGACCCTTTGCTCACCGCGGCCAACGGCGAAGCGGCAGGTCCCAGCACGGTACCGCCGCGGTGGTTCTCGAATCCCGTCAACCGCTGGGTCAACCCAGCCAGCAATGGCTTGGACACCAGCTCACCGATGGTCCGCGCGGCCTGGGGTGAGGTTGTCGCATCCAGCATCCCGACGCCGTCGACCCGTTCTCCCGACGATGTCTCATACCAGTGCCCAAGCACCTGGACCGCCGCGCAGATCGCCAGCACCGGTGCACCGCGGTCCGCCGCGCGCTGCAGTCCTGGGTATCGGAGCAAGTGCCTGGTGGCCAGCCGCTGCGCGTAATCCTCCGCGCCCCCGAGGGTGTAGAGGTCCAGCGAGTCCGGCACCGGGTCGGACAGCGTGATCTCGATGACCTCGGCCGGAATGTCGCGCAACAGCAAACGTTGGCGCAACACCACCGCGTTGCCGCCATCGCCGTAAGTGCCCATCACGTCGGGTAGGACCAGCCCGATCCGGACGGTGGATTCTTTACCCATGCCGCGACAACTTTCGGCTCAGCTGCAGGAACGCTGTGTAGTTGGCGACGACCTCCACCTGGCCGGGCGGGCAGGACGCGATCGCCGCAATCGTGTCGTGCACCAGGGTGTGTTCGACGCCGGCGTACCCCAGCCGCACGGCCAGGTCGGTGCCACGTTCGCCGGCGGCTACTACTGCCCCTTTGAAGGTCTCGTCGACATGCTCGAAGCGCACGTCCCACAGCCACGACAAATCCTCCCCGTCGGGGATCTGCCCGTTGACCGCGATGACGACCCCGTCGGCGTGCTTGTCGACCATCGACAGCGCCTCCTGCCAGCCGGCCGGGTTCTTGGCCAGCAGGATCCGTGCTTCATGAGCACCGATCCGGACGGTCCGATACCGCCCGGCGACCTCGTCTACCGCGGACACCGCTGCGACGGCCTTCGCGGCGTCGGCACCCAGCGCGACGGCGGCCGCCACGGCCTGGGCCGCGTTGCCCCGGTTCACGGCCCCCGGGAGGGCCAGCTCCATCGGCACCGCCAGCCCATTGGGCCCGTAGAGCGTGTCGTCGTCGAACCACCAGTGCGGGCTGGGCCGCTTGAAGTCGGCACCGGTGGAATACCAGTGGTCCTGTTCGCGGACAATCACCTCGCCGCTGCGCGGGCAGCTGACCGAGTCGTTCGCCCAGGAGCCCCCCGCGGCGACCCACACAACATTTGGGCTGTCGTAGGCCGCCGAAGTCATCAGCACGTCGTCGCAGTTCGCCACGACGACCGCCTTCGGATGCCGGACCAGACCGGCCCGCAGGGTGCGCTCGATGACGTTGATTTCGCCGACCCGGTCCAGCTGGTCGCGTGACAGGTTGAGGAAAACGACGACGGCAGCTTCCACCGCATCCAAGACGTGCGGCACATGCATCTCGTCGACTTCCAGGGACGCCAAACCTGCCCGACGGTCCGCGGCCAACGCCGCCACCAGGCCCGCGTCCATGTTGGCGCCCTCAGCGTTGGTAGCTACCGCACCTAGCGTTTCCAGCGCGGCCGCCGTCATCCGGGTGGTCGTGGACTTGCCGTTGGTCCCGGTGACGATGACCGAGCGCCGGCCTACCCCGAGCTGGCGCAGCACAGAGCGGTCCAGGGTCATCGCGACCAGGCCGCCGATCATGGCGCCGGCTCCGCGTCCGGTCACCCGCGACGCCCATCGCGCGCTTGCCCCGGCGGCAAGAGCCAGACGCGCGCGGGTGGTGATCACCCGGGCAGTTTATGTCTCGACACGATGCGCAGCGACCGGGTGATGTCGGTCTGACGTGCCATCCTCAAGCCATGAACCGGATGTCCTGGGGCCGGCCGGCGCGAGAGCCGGACAAGGGATGGGCCGTCATCGACGTCGAGACCTCAGGGTTTCGCCCGGGTCAGGCCCGGATCATCAGCATTGCCGCACTGGGTCTGGATGGCGAGGGGCGCGTCGAACAATCGGTGGTGAGCCTGCTCAACCCTGGAGTCGACCCCGGTCCCACGCACGTGCACGGGCTGACGTCCGCGATGCTCGAAGATCAGCCGCAGTTCGCCGATATCGTCGGCGACGTCGTCGAGGTGTTACGCGGCCGCACGCTAGTGGCGCACAACGTCGCGTTCGACTATTCGTTTCTGGCGGCCGAGGCCGAGATGGCAGAGGCCGAGCTACCCGTCGACTCCGTCATGTGCACGGTCGAGCTGGCTCGACGGCTGGAGCTCGGCGTGGCCAATCTGCGGCTCGAAACGCTCGCCGCGCACTGGGGTGTGACCCAGGAACGGCCGCACGACGCTTTTGACGATGCGATGGTGCTGACCGGGGTCTTGGCCGCGGCGTTGAAGCGGGCGCGTAATCGCGACGTCTGGCTGCCGGTGTATCCGGTAACCCGGCGCCGCTGGCCGAACGGCCGGGTGACCCACGACCAGCTGCGACCCTTGAAGGCTCTCGCGGCCCGGATGCCCTGCCCCTTCCTCAATCCTGGTCGCTTCGTCCGGGGCCGCCCGCTGGTCCAGGGCATGCGGGTGGCGCTGGCCGCCGAGGTGGGACGCACCCACGACGAACTCGTCGAGCGAATCCTTTACGCCGGACTGGCTTACGCCGATGACGTCGACCGGGAAACCTCCCTGGTGGTGTGCAACGCCACCGCACCTGAGCAGGGCAAGGGCTACCACGCCCTGCAGCTGGGGGTGCCGGTGGTTTCCGACGCTCAATTCATGGACAACGTCGGTGCGGTGGTGGGCGGCCGAAGCATGGAGCAATTCGCCGACACTAGGTTGGTCGACGAGCAATTCGTGCTGTTCTGACGGACGGTTACCCGGGCCGTGGGTTTCACGGACCGCCGCGCCAGTGTTCGATGCGGTGATGGTCGGGTGTGAAACCGTGCTTCACACCCCACAGCACGGCCTGAGTGCGGCTCGCGACACCCAGCTTCCGGTAGATCGTGCGGATGTATGACTTCACGGTGTTGGGGCTCAGGAAGGTCAGCCGAGCAACGTCGGCGTTGCTTTTGCCCTGAGTGATCAGCGCCAGGATCTCCGCCTCGCGGTCGCTCAGTCCTTCCCCGCGTCCCGGCCAGTCCAGCCCGGGAACGCTGCGGGCCCGCGCGGCTACCTCGCTGATCACCACGTCGCCGGCATGCACGGCCTCCAGCGCCGCCACCAGTTCGCGTGCGGGCAGGGTTTTCGACAGATACCCGTGCGCCCCGTGCTGTCGTGCGCTTTCGATGAGATCAGGGTGAAAGTTCCACGTGTACACGACAACTCGGTGAGCCCGGGGGTTCGCGACGAGGACCCCGATCTCTTCGTGATCGGACTCGGGCTGGGCGAACGAGTCGTACAAGACAATGTCGACTTCGTCGTCGACGGGCATGGTCGAGTCGAGTTCTGCGATCACGATGCGGTCCCGGTAAGGGTCCAGCATGTTGGCGACACCTTTGACGACCACGTCGTAATCGTCGACAAGCGCGACCGTGATCGGCGCGCCGGATGGCGGTGGTGTCATTCCCGGGAGATTACCCCCTTAGGGGTGTATTGCTACCCCCCTTAGGGGTGGTCGACTGAATTCAGCGTCGGGACACCGACCAAGCCAACGAATGGCAAATCACTCGAAGGGAAAGGCTCATCATGATCGTTCTCGGAATCATCGCCCTGATCTTGGGATTCGTGCTCAAGATGTCAATCCTGTGGACCATCGGCATCATCTTGATCGTCGTCGGCGCGATTTTGGCGGTCCTGGGTAGCACCGGACGGGCCGTCGGCGGCCGCCGGCATTACTACTGAAAGTGACGTCAGTCACGAATTGACGTTTGTGACGGGGATATGCGGGTTATTCAACATATGTACGAGAGGAGCACGAAATGCCCGCCTGGGAAACAATTTTGATCGTAGCCTCCGTCGTCATCGTGGTCGCGCTGGTGATCGTCGCAGTGAGCTTCGCGAGTAGTCGCCGCAAAACCGAGCGGCTCAAGGAGCACTACGGCCATGAGTACGAGCGTCTGGTGTCGGAAGCCGGAGGCCAAAAGGCGGCGGAGAAAGAGCTCACCGCCCGCGAACGTAAGCGAGACAAGCTCGACATCGTTCCGTTGACGCAGTCTGCACTGTCTGACTTCACTACACGCTGGAACCAGGTGCAGACCGCGTTCGTCGACAATCCAGCAACCGCTGTCGGTGTCGCCGACCGTCTCGTGACCGAGGTGATGCGCGAAAGGGGTTATCCCGTCGACAATTTCGATCAGCGTGCTGCCGACATCTCGGTCGACCACCCGCAGATCGTCGACAACTATCGCGCCGCGCACGGCATTCATCTGTCGCAGGAGCGCGGTGAAGTCAGTACCGAAGAGCAGCGAGAAGCGTTCGTGCACTACCGGGCGCTGTTCGAAAAGCTGCTCGAGACCACATCAGAGCAGGAGGCAAAGAAATGACAACGCAAGATCAACGTTCCGACGTGACCGGTTCCTACGACCAGCAGCCCCAGGTCGCGGTCTCGGAAACGCAACCGCAAACGCAACCGTTGGATGACCGAACGATGGCTGCGTCATCGGCTGATCGGTCGGTCGACCTGACCGAACCCGCGGCGCCGTCTGGCGAACCGGCGCCGGCCGCGGAACCCCCAGTTGAGGCTGCGGCACCTGCACAGCACTCCGCCGTCGAGAGCGAATCCTCAACGGAAGCGGTGCTTTTCGCTGACGATGAACTTGCGGACATGCGTTCACGGTGGGCCGGCGTGCAGGCCGCGTTCGTCGATGACCCGAAGGATTGTGTGCAGAAGGCCGACGTCTTGGTCTCCGATCTGGTCGACCAACTCACCACTGGTTTCTCCCACGCTCGCTCCCGCCTGGAAGAGCAGTGGGCCCGCGGCGAGGAAGCTTCCACCGAAGACCTCCGCGTGGCGCTGATGCACTACCGCGAGTTCTTCGAGCGACTGCTCGCCGTCTAACAAACCGCAAACCCGGCCCGGACCCCCGACCCCAGGGCCGGGTTTGCCTTTGCCCGAAAATGCCCTTGTATGTACTACATCTGTAGTGGTAGCGTCCTCACCATGACAGGCACTACAGGTGTAGTACAACACCAACAAGACCGCCCTCTGTGGAGTTCGTACCGTCGGCGCGGCTACTTCTTCCGGGAAGCCGCACTACTAACCATTTCGATCGGCGCCGCCATGCACCTGTATCGGGTCATCTTCGGCGACGCCCTGACCCTCCAGCACATGGTGACGGTAACGACGGACCGGATCCTCCTCGTCCCGATGACGTATGCGGCCATCACCGGCGTCCTGGCGTGGCGGCGGATGCGGTTCGCAGACAAGCGACATCGGGCGCTGATAACCGCGTCAATCGCCTACATCTCGATCAGCGTGCCGTTCCACATCTACCTGGACTGGGTGATCAACGACGTTTCGTTCGTCACCTGGTTCCCGATGTGGTTTAGCTACTTCCTGCTGATCGCGGTCTACCCGACGTTCCTGACGATGCTGTGGCGACTGCGCTACAAGACCGACTGATACGGACTCCCTGCTAAAAAGACAGCTAATGCCCCCCAACCCCGAACGTCGCGTTCAGATCCTCGACACTGCAATCGGCATACTCGCCGAGGAGGGCGTCGGGGGTCTGACGCATCGCCACGTCGACGACCTGTCCGAGCTGCCGTCCGGCACCACGTCGAATTACTTCCGGACCCGCCAGGCGCTGCTTGAAGCGACGGCGCAACGCACCGTGGATCTGCATTGGCAGCGCGTCGAGGTGTTGCGGTCGGCAGTCGGTTCGCTCACCGGTGACGGACTCAGAGCGCTGATGACACAAATGCTGGCCGAGCCCGACCAGCAGCTGCGCCGCTACACGTTGGCGCGGTTCGAGCTGTTCATGGAGGGCACGCGGCGGCCCGAGCTGCAGCCTTTTCTGGGTCAGCTGCAGGCCGCCGCGGTGAAGTCCGCCACGCTCCTCTTCGAGGCCGCCGGGTTGGATCCCACAGCCGAGCAGATGGAAGAGCTGAGCCGTCTCCTCAACGGCTACGTGTTCTCCCAACTCACGATTCCGAATCGCGACAACCCGGCCGGCCTCGTTGACCGGCTGCTCAGCGCGTTCTTCGGGATCTAGCGCGAAGCCCGGTTGACCGCCGAGACCACGGCGCGCAGCGACGCGGTCGTGATCGACGGTGCGATGCCCACACCCCACACCGTTTTACCTGCGACAGAAGCCTCCACATAGGCGGCCGCCTGCGCGTCATCGCCGGCGCTCATCGCGTGCTCGGAATAGTCGAGCACCGCGACATCGAACCCGACAGTGCCCAGCGCGTCGACGAACGCGGCCAGCGGGCCGTTGCCGGCGCCGCCGATCTCGGTTTCCACCCCGTCGATCTTGACCGTGGCGACGATGCTGGTGGTGCCGGTGTCCTCCTCGGACGCGTCGAAGCGCTGCTTGATTCGCTCCAGCGGCAGGACCGGGGTGAGGTACTCCTCGGCGAACGCGCCCCACATTTCCTTGGGCGAGACCTCGCCGCCCTCACCGTCGGTCAACTTCTGAATCGCTTGCGAAAACTCGATCTGCAGCCGTCGCGGCAGGGCCAGGCCATGGTCGGCCTTCATGATGTAGGCCACCCCGCCCTTGCCGGACTGGGAGTTGACCCGGATCACCGCCTCGTAGGTACGACCGACATCTTTGGGGTCGATCGGCAGGTACGGCACCTGCCACAACAGGTCGTCCACATCGACTTCTGCCGCGTCCGCATCCAGCTTCATCTGGTCCAGGCCCTTGTTGATGGCGTCCTGGTGGCTGCCGGAGAAAGCGGTGTAGACCAGGTCACCGCCGTAGGGGTGGCGTTCGTGGACCGGCAGCTGGTTGCAGTACTCCACCGTGCGCCGAATCTCGTCGATGTTGGAGAAGTCGATTTGGGGGTCTACGCCGCGGGAGAACAGG
This sequence comes from Mycobacterium sp., assembly GCA_032162865.1. Classification (GTDB taxonomy): domain Bacteria; phylum Actinomycetota; class Actinomycetes; order Mycobacteriales; family Mycobacteriaceae; genus Mycobacterium. Next base: position 18,088 of record JAVROG010000052.1, read on the forward strand.
TTCAGCCCCAGCGTGACCAGGCACACGTTGCCGGTGCGCTCGCCATTGCCGAACAGACAGCCCTCTATCCGGTCGGCGCCGGCCTGGTAGCCCAATTCGGCCGCGGCGACGGCGGTTCCGCGGTCGTTATGCGGGTGCAGGCTCAGGATGACGGACTCCCGGTTGGCCAGGTTGTGGCTCATCCACTCGATCGAATCGGCGTAGACGTTCGGCGTGGCCATCTCCACCGTTGCGGGCAGGTTGAAGATGATCGGGTTGTCCGACGTCGGCTGGATGATTTCACCGACGGCGTCGCAGACTTGCTTGGCGTATTCCAGCTCGGTCCCGGTGTAGGACTCCGGCGAGTACTCGAACCGCCACCGCGTGCCCGGGTATTTCGCCGCCTCTTCGACGCACTTGCGCGCACCGTCGGTCGCGATGGCTTGCACGGCGTCCCGGTCCGCGCGGAAGACGACGCGGCGCTGCAGGATCGAGGTGGAGTTGTAAAAGTGCACGATGACATTCGCGGCGCCTGCACACGCCTCGAACGTGCGCTGGATCAGCTCGGGCCGACACTGGGTCAGCACCTGGATGGTGACGTCGTCGGGGATGGCGCCGCCGGTGATGATGTCGCGGACGAAGTCGAAGTCGGTCTGGCTGGCCGACGGGAATCCGACCTCGATCTCCTTGTAGCCCATCCGGACCAACAGGTCGAACATCCGCCGCTTGCGGGCCGGGCTCATCGGGTCGATCAGTGCCTGGTTGCCGTCCCGCAGATCCACCGCGCACCACAGGGGTGCGTTGGTGATGACGCGGTCGGGCCAGGTGCGGTCGGGCACTCGAATGGGCTCGACCTCGTCGGCGAAGGGACGGTACCGGCTGACCGGCATTGACGTGTTCCGCTGGGGATTCCATGCGGGTTGGCCGGGCCCAGGGGCACCGGCGGGCTTGACGATGGTGCGCGCGGATACGTAGGCGTCGGGTGAATCGGGATTAGTCACGGTTTGTGCTCCAGGGGATGAAACGGGATGAGGGGGGACCCTCGGACCGGCGCATCGCGAACTCCCGCGACGGGGAGCCAGTCTGGATCAGACCCCGTCGCGGCGTCCGAGGAGGAGCACCCGCTGCACGTTGTGCACTCTACCGCTATCGGCGTCGCGGCCAAAACAT